>JAICGQ010000235.1 GCA_025923035.1 Pyrinomonadaceae bacterium
CGACTCTTTCCGCTCGAAACGATCCGCTAACGGCTGAAACGAAACCGACGTCTTCGCAGTCGCGGCCGGCGCCTCGACAGCGGCTTTCACAAACATAGTTGCCGAGAACTTCGGAGCTTTCGTATTCGTGTCAGCGTCGGCGACGCGCTTCTCTTCCACTCGCGACTCACGCGTCACGTTCTCGCGGTTCACAGCCACGGTGGCGCTGGTGTCACTCACGCCGGCAACACTGTCCTTCTCACTCTGTGCGAAACCCGGTACGGCGACGACTAAGAGGGCGACTGCGGCGATGGATAGTTGCGAAAGTCTTTTTTGCGCTGACATGATTCTTATCTCCGTTCCAATTTGGTTAACTGCGATGGACCGGAGATTAGCAGTCAGCTCAGGGCTTGAAAATTGTACGTTGGTTCTGCGCCATTGCACTTTGGTGCAAGCACTCGAGCAGCGCATCAACACTGAATGGTTTGTGAAGAAACCCGGCGGCTCCAGCCGTGAGCACCTGCTGCCGGATCGATTCGTCGGCTTGACCGGAAACAAACACGATTGGGATGTCAGACTCCGTGTCATTGAGTCGATGTTGAAGCTCAATGCCACTCATTTCCGGCAGGTTTATGTCGAGGATCAAGCACGCGTAATCACGCGCCGGCCCTGAATCCAAAAATTCCTCGGCGGACCTAAACCATTGAACAGCAAAACCTTGCGCCGATATCACACGACATAACATCCGTCCGACGGACTGATCGTCGTCGATGACAGCAACCGAATTGTTTACCTGAGACACGGGCATTATTTTAGGGGGGATCCGCCGCCCCGCAAACCGATCGCCTCCCCCCTCAAGCAGACCGGTTTGCGCAGTTGGGACTATAGCAATGCGATCCGAGTCGCGAAATTGTACGAGGGATCATCGATATTGCACCAAAGTACAATATCAGCGGCGGGTCAGGCGTTGGAGATGCCGAGTTTGTCGGCCATGCGAACAAGATCGGCAACGGATTCCGCTTCCATTTTTTGCACCACCTGGGCGCGGTGGGCTTTGACGGTGCGTTCGCTGGTTCCGAGTTCGAGCGCGATCTGTTTGTTGAGCGAGCCGCGAGTTACTAACGCAAAGACTTCACGCTCCCGAGCGGTAAGCGATTCGTAACGCGCCTGAAGTTCGATTAATTCGTCAAACTTCTTGCGCGACTCGCGGTCGCGCGCAATTCCTTCCTTGATGGCGTCGATCATGTCCTGGTTGCGAAACGGTTTGGAAAGAAAACCGATCGCTCCGGCCTTCATCGCTTCAACCGTCATCGGAATGTCGCCATGTCCGGTGGTGAACACGATCGGCAGCGGCCGTCCGCGTTCAGCAAGCTGACGTTGCAGGTCCAATCCACTCAATCCGGGCATTTGCACGTCGAGCACGAGACATGCCGGTCCATCAGGTTGCCTGGCCGCCAGAAACTCTTCAGCAGACGTAAAGAGGATCGACTTCAACCCGATGGTCTGCACCAGTCGCGACAGAAACATGCGAAACGAAGGATCGTCGTCGACGACGATCACAACCGGCTCCTTCTCTGTCTTTGCGCCCGCTGCTGTCATTGCGTCTCTCCCTCGAGAGCGGGAAGTGTGAACTTGAAAGTCGCTCCGCCGTTCTCATTGCTTTCCGCCCACAGCTTTCCGCCATGCGACTCGATGATCGATCGGCTGATCGCCAATCCCATTCCCATCCCGCCTGACTTGGTCGTATGAAACGCTTTGAATATCTGCTCCATACTTGCGCTGTCGATACCGACACCTCGATCGGACACCGCAGCCAGCACACCTCGTTCTGATCGACTCGTCGTCAACAGCAGTTCGCGCTTCGCGGGCTCCGTCTCGTTCATCGCATCGATTGCATTCATCACGAGATTTATCAATACCTGTTGCAACTGGACTCTATCCGCGGCAACCGACGGCAATGTTGCTGCCAATTCCGATCGCACAGTCACTTGCGTCCGTTGCGCCTCATGATTGATCAGCTCAACCACTTCACGCGCCACGTCGTTGAAATCCAGTGGCAACTTATCGGGCACATGTTTCTTCACCAGCGAACGAATACGCTTGATGACCTGACTCGCCCTATGCCCATCGCTCGAAATGTCTGCCAACGCCTCGCGTAGTTGGACCAGATCAGGATCCGGCTGTTCGAGCCAACGCAAACAGATGTCGGCGTTTCCGACGATCGCGCCGAGCGGTTGATTGACTTCATGCGCGATCGACGCCGCCAGTTCGCCCATCGTGCTGACCCGCGCGACGTGCGCGAGCTCGGCTTGAGTGACTCGCAGTTGCTCTTCCCTTGCGCGCAATTCATTTTCGGCGCGCTGATGTTCGATGGCGATGCCGGCGATGTGGGTAGCGACTTCCGTCAGTCGCGCTTCGGTGCCGCTCGGTGTTTTTGGTTCGCGGTAGTACATCGCAAACGAGCCGAGCACTTTTCCGGATCCGGAGTAGATTGGCGTGGACCAGCAGGCACGCAAACCCGACAGCTTCGCCAGCTCAACGTAGTCTTCCCACAACGGATCGGTAAGCATGTCAGTGACGATCACCTGCTTCCCGAGAAACATCGCCGTGCCGCACGATCCGTTCTTTGGTCCAATCGGCGCACCGTTCACCGCTTGTACGTAAACTTCGGGCAAACTCGGCGCCGCACCGTGTCGAATGTGCTTACCGTCTTCACTTAATTCGACAACGGAACAAAGCATGTCTTCCGACTGCGCCTCGATCAGCGTGACCAGACTCGCCAACACCTCCTGCAGCGTTGCGCCGCGCGCAATCATCTCCAGCACGCGGCCCTGCCCGGCGCGAAATGCGTCCTCTTTCCTGCTCTCGCTGATGTCGCGGCAAACGATAACGCCGCCGGCGAGTTCACCCGCGACGTCACGCAGCGGTCTGCCGTTGACGCGTATCCAAACACCGTCGGGCGATTTATCGTGACGGACAAACATTTCGAGGTTGTCGACTTCCTCACCACGAATCGATCGCGCGAGTGGCAGATCATCCGGCGGAAACGGCGTCACCTGATCCGGCAGGTAAAGACCGTAAGTGCGCGCCCATCCTTCCGCTTTGACCGTGGTTGCACCAACGCCAAACATGCGTTCAGCCGCGGGATTGAAAACGACGAATCGATATTGCTTATCCGCGACGATGACGGCGTCGCTCATCTGGTGGAGGATCGAGTCGAGTAGTAAGATGGCGTCGGGTGAGTTTTCCAGAGGAAGGCGAAGCGAGCCGTTAACCCACGCTTCGTTCGCGCGATCGTGCTGCATCATCCTGTCTTTCGCAGTAAACCGGCCGGCGCCGGATAATCCCAAGCCTTGCAGACCATGGCATAGAGATTCGTTTTACGAAACTGTCAGTTTTTACAGTTGCGATGACCACCTCTCCTCCAGCACTCGTAGAAATCGAGAATGTGACGAAATGTTTCGGCCCGCGGATCGCGGGAGGCGGGAAAGTAGCGCTCGACGACGTTTCGTTTTCCGTTCCCGCCGGTCAACTGTGCGGCCTGCTTGGTCCAAACGGCGCAGGGAAAACGACGCTTTTCCGGTTGCTGATGGGAATTCTGAAAGCGACGGAAGGCACTCTGCGAATCGACTCGCTCGACGCGTTTGAAGAACGCGTGACAGTCAAACGGCTGGTCGGTTTTCTGCCGGATGAACCCGTCTTCTATTCTTACCTGTCAGGCCGCGAGACGCTCGAGCTCAGCGCCGCAATGCACGGCCTGGACGTCAAGGAAGCGATGGATCGAATCTATCCGCTCATGTCGCGCTTGCGACTCGCGGGCGACATCGATCTTTATGCCGAAGACTTCTCGCGCGGCATGAAGAAGAAACTCGGACTGCTGCTCAGCCTGCTGCATCAACCAAAACTTCTGATTCTGGACGAACCGACCAATGGTCTCGACGTTGAGTCGACGCATCTCTTTTACGACCTGATGGTGGAAGAGTCGAAACGAGGCACGACGGTCCTGTTTTCGACCCACTTGATGGACCAGGTTGCGAAGCTTTGTTCGCATGCGGTGATCATCGACAACGGCGAACTGGTCGCCAAAGGATCGTTGAGCGATCTGCGGGCAACGTTCGATGAGTCTGACAGTCTGGAACAAGTCTTTCTTAAACTCACGTCACGGCCTCCGCGAAGATGAGCGCTGAAACCTCCGTTTCCCGTGAGATTGGCTTCTGGCGCACGGTCGGATTGTTGCTCCGAACAGCGCGGCGTCGCGCGTCCGGCCGCTTTCAGCGGCAACAACAACTGCTAAATCAACGCACCGGCTCATCGGTCAATGTAATGAGCTTGATCGCGATACTCGCAGTGTGGGGGCTGATGGCGGCACTGAACGCCGGCGCGGCTTATGTTCTCCACGCGACTGTTTCGATCGCGCAGAAGGAGTCGCTGGAATCCACAATCAAGATCGAGTCACCACTAGCCTCACTAAATGAATTCGGACCACTTCCGGCGATGCTCGCCACGCTCGTACTCCTGTGGTGGCTCATCACGATCATCTTTCAGGGCGAGGGTCTCGAACTCGATCTCCAACGCCGCAGGCATCCGATGTGGGAGTGGCTGTTCAGTCATCCGGTGCGGCCCGGAGCGGTGTTCCTGGCGGAAATGCTGTCGCCGATCGCCGCCAATCCGGTCTACGTGACCGCGCCGCTCTTTTTCGCCGTCCTTTACGGCTATGTATACGACCCGGCAACCGGTCTCGTCGCAATGATGTTGATCGGCGTTCCCGTTGCGATCGCCGCCGCGTGTGTCGGAAAGGCTCTCGAAATCGGAGTCATTCTGCGCTTTCCGCCGCGATCGCGCGGGGCATTGATCGGACTCAAGAGCTGGCTCGGCTACGTGGCGATGATTTCGTTTCTGCTTATCGCTGCCACGATCGACAACATTGTTCCCGCTGTCGCGCAGGCGCTGCGGCCGGCAGCGACAATCATTCCGTGGCCATTACCTGCGTGGGCCATCGGCTTGCGACCGAACGGTTCCCTTTCATTTATCTGGGGCATGAGTGCGTGGTGGCTGGCGTCGGCGGTCATGATCACCGGCAGCGTCTGGTTCACAGTCTGGGGCGCCCAACGTGGACTCGCCGGGATTTCAGAAGCGAAGTCGATGCCGTCAGGGAAGCTTGTTTTCAACTTGCCGTTCTTCCGCAAAGACCCGCTGTATCGCAAAGAGATCCTCTGGTTCTTACGCGATCGCGGCGCGATAGTGCAGGCCATACTCATTCCGGTCACCATCGCTGGTTTTCAACTCTTCAACCTGCGGGCGCTCGCGAATAACTCGTGGCAGTTCGTGTCCGGAACAGCGATCGTATTCGGCACCTATTTCCTTTGGATACTTGGACCAAGATCGCTGGCTTCGGAAGGACCGGCACTCTGGATCGCGCAAACATGGCCCAGGGGTTTGGAAGAGTTGATGAAGGCGAAGGCGCGGTTGTGGTTCGTCATTGCCACTTCGCTGGTCACCCTGATTTTTCTTTACACGCTGATCCGGTTTCCGGGTGATTGGTGGAAGGTCGTACTTATCTGGGTCGGATGGTGCTTCTTCGGGCGCAGCATGGCGGAGAAATCTGTCACGCTGGTGACAACACCTTCATCGTCCGGCGAACCTGAACCCGTATCGACCGGACGGCGCTGGGCCGCGTCCCTCGGAATGCTCACGTTTGCAGTCGGGGTTCTGAGCCAGAAATGGTCGCTGGTGATCGTCGGTATTGTGTACTCATGGCTCACGGCCGCCGCAATGTGGCAAAACTTCCGCGCGCGTTTACCCTATCTGTTCGATCCGTGGTCCGAAAAGCTTCCTCAAGCGCCTACGTTGATGCACGCGATGATCGCGATCAGTGCGCTCATCGAAGGCGGTTCCGTCATTACCGGAGCGTTTGGTGTAGCGTTTGGACGAAGCGGCGGGCTGGAGATTGTGCCGATCATCCAGGCGATTGTTTTCGGCGTGGCGGCGATTATGGTTTGGTTCGCCACCGCGGAGTTTCTCCGGAATCGCGACGTCAAGTACGCAGACGTGTGGTGTTGGCATCGCCCGGAAGTCTTTACTGGATGGTGGTGGTGGAGTGGAGACGGAAAATACAACGTGCGCTTTGTGGTGTCGCTGGTCGTAGGTGGCGTCGTTGGATTAGTGCTCGCTTTACTGGCGACTGGTTATGTCTGGTTGTTGTCAACCTATGGGCCGTTTACAGAAGTGTTTCGGGCGCTTAATAAGCAGGCAGAGGATACTCCAAACTTGTATACCGGATTGTTCATTATTGGAGTCTTCTTTGCGCCTTTCGCGGAGGAGTTCCTGTTTCGCGGGTTACTGTATCGCGCGCTCGATCGCGAGTGGGGCGGTTGGCTGGCGGTGTTTGGCAGCGCGGCGTTTTTTGCTATCTACCATCAACCGGCTTCATGGTTGCCCGTCGCTGTCATGGGCGTAGCTGCGGCGTTATCGTTTAGGGCGACCGGTCGACTTACAACGGCCGTTGTTCTGCACATGGTCTATAACGCGGTTGTGATAGGGTTGATGATGCGGCAATAGGAGCAAACACGAATGACGAACTTGTCTGGTACGCATGATCGAGCAGTGCCATCGCTGAGGCGAGCGGTGCTGACGGGAGCGATCGGTTTCGGAATCGCTAGTCTGATTGTCTTTGCGACCGTCGCATTTGCCGAGCGCTGGATGTACCAAAACCTCACCGAGTTGGGCGCGTATCTCGTCTGGACCATCCTGTTCATATTGTTGGGTGGCGGCGTTTTGGGTTCGCTGGTTGTCGGTGGCTGGCGACTGCCGAAGTTTTATTTGCTTTATGGACTGGCCTTCTTCGCTTACGCCGTTAATTGGATGGCAGCGTATTTCATCCTGCGCGGGACGATAGGCGAGTGGGTGGGATCCCTGGCCGGATCGGTGTTGATGGCGGTCGTGTTCGCCGCCGGATTCGAAACGATGCGCTCCACCCTGAGATTCGCGTTGATTCTCTTCGTGGCAAATTCCGCTGGTTACTTTCTCGGTTCCGCGCTCAACAACGCCGTTCGTGGTCCAGGCGGAATGTTGCTTTGGGGCGTCGCGTACGGACTGTTTCTCGGCGCCGGCATTGGCGCCGTGCTTCACTTCGCGCAGCGTCCGGTTGGGTTAGTCGGCGCGGTTGAGGGCGCGGACCGCCAGGGCAAGACAGATTAATCCGAAGACGATAACTGCAACGCCTTCCAACAGCAGCACTTTGACTGAGCCCACGCCAAGCAGACTGAAACGCAGTAGATCGACTTGCCACGTCATCGGGTTGAGGTATGCGGGAATGCGAAACCAGAATGGCAGGTCAGACAGCGGATAGAACATCGAGCTGAGAAACATCAGCATGATGTAGATCGCACTCACGAGTGTGTTGAACGCGTCCATTCGCGTCATCTTGATCGCGAACACGCTGAAGAGAAAGAACCATTCACCCGTCGCGACCACGACGATCGCGATCGTGAGCGGCAGCAGGTCCCAGCGGATCGAGGCATCCATCACCACTACGCCGGCGACGATCGACAGTATCGATCCGATCAGTGCTACCAGGAGGTTGAAACTGATCTTGCCGATGAGCAGTTGCAGTCGCGTGATTGGATAAGTGAGCAGCTCGTAGAAGATGCCCGAGTCCTTATCCATGAAGAAACCCCACGAGGTATTCATCGCGACCGAGAACGTCACCATGCCGATGACGCCGGGCAACAGGAACGCGGTGTAACCAAACGCCTCGCCGCCGAGTGCCACGCCGCCGCCAAGCATTCGCTCGAAACCCAGCCCGAAGAGGATCAAGTACGCGAGCGGCACGAACATGTCCCAAAAGACAAATCCGATGTTCGTCATTCGCTGCCGGTAGTCGCGGTAGAAAACCGCTCC
>JAICGQ010000236.1 GCA_025923035.1 Pyrinomonadaceae bacterium
AGTTAAAACAAACGTCCTCACTAAACTAGGAGATCCTCATGAAGAAAATGAATTGGATTTTGATCTGTGTTGCGATCTGCTGGGCGCCTGCAAGCGCGGCCCAGCAGGAGAAGTCGATCAGGGAGACTTACGCGCGGCTCGAAACCTACAACGCCGCAGCCCAGGTGCTGGAGAATGAACTTACGAACAGGCGCTTCGCGGCCGAGGGTAATCTTCGCTTTGAACTCGGCGACTTTCGTTCGGGTGACGTTAAAGAGATTCTCGGGCGCCCGTATGCTGAACTGATCACGCTGCCGACCGGCGACGTCATCTCTCTCACGCGCGGCAGTCACTCGCTCGATGGTGGAGCAGAGGAAGCGACCTTTGCCGCCGCGTGGGAGCGTGGTCAGTATGCGGCAGTGTTCGATCCGCAGTGGACCGTCGCGGATGCTTTTCATTTCGAGCCGGAGAAGTATTACGACGTCGTCAGTTACACGTCGTATCAGGTGACCGTGCGGTTGGAAGGTCGGGCGCGCACCTATCGGGCGCTGGCCCTGTTTCATGAGAGGGCGGGCGCGCCGGAGTTTTGGGATGCTGTTGTCAATGGACTCACGCGCGTCTGGGAAGAGAAGCGGCCACCATACAAGACCAAGAGTGCCACGAGTGCCACACAGACTGAGGTGTCATTGCTGGCTACCGATGTGTCGTTGATCGACGGCGATGGCGGAATCGACGACGGGTCCGGCGGCGGCTCTGGTGAATCGAGTGGAGGTTCAGACGGTGAAACCATCACGGAAGAGACCACCGACGCGGTGGTCTCCATACCGCTTCCCTTCTGGATAAGCACGGATCTCAACGAGCATATTTCCGGCGAGCATGGTGGGACCTCTAACTACACGGGCACGTGCACGCCGCTCGCCGGAGGTTTTCAACGCTGCGCCGTGGTCGTCAGTAATTTCGCGGCCATCGAGGTCGGGACGTTGGACCACCTCACACCATTCTTTTCGCACGTCGGTTCGAAGGACCTGAAAACTGAGAATCGCACGGGGCCACTGGGGACCTCGATCCAGTGTGCTTCCGCAACTGGAGTCGCGTTCTCGACCTGTTTGCTCGGCACGAATTGTGGGTCCACCGCGCAGGTCACGTTGAATGTAGGAATCGGCACCGCGGGCACGACGGTCACCGGCGGTAATCTTTGGCGCGACGCCAACTCTGAACACTTCTCCTGCAATCTTCCCGCACCGACCAGCAGCAATTGCACCGCAGCAAGCTTTGACGGCACGTGTCCGTCAGGCAGCAGGATGATAGGCGGTGAGTGTTGTTTCTCAACCAGCACGTCGTGCAGCCAGCCGTTTGCGAGCAAATGTCTTATGTACGGTGGCGACTTTGACTTCAACACGTGTAGCTGCGACGGCTGTAGCACATGTGGTGGCTCGCCGATCGTCATCGACATCAGAGGTGATGGAATCGCGCTGAGTGGTGCGGAGGCCGGTGTGGAATTTGACCTCGACGGAAATGCCGCGAAAGAAAAGCTGGGGTGGACACTCGCCGGGTCAGACGACGCGTGGCTTGCGCTGGACCGCAACGCCAATGGCTTGATCGAAAACGGGGCGGAACTGTTTGGCGACTACACGCCTCAACCGGAAGCGATCAACAAGAACGGGTTTCTTGCGCTCGCCGAGTTTGATAAGGCCGTTAACGGTGGAAACGGCGATGGGTTGATCGATCAGCAGGATGCGATCTTCAGCAGCCTGCGTCTATGGCAGGACAAGAACCACAATGGCGTGTCGGAACCGGATGAGCTTCACACGTTGGCGTCATTGAAGGTCGTGGCGCTGGAGTTGGAGTTCAAGGATTCGAAACGCGCCGATCGATACGGGAACCAGTTTCGCTATCGAGCCAAGGTGAAAGACGCCACCGGCGCGTTTGTCGGCCGGTGGGCGTGGGACGTCTTTCTGGTGACGCAGTGAACACTGCGGTTTGACCGCAGCGTGGGCCGCGCGACTACTTTTTGAAGGGCGGGAGAGTACGTCGCGCCGGCTTCTCCTTTTTCAATCCGAGCGCCCAGTCGGCCTGCATCAGCGTGTGAATGTCACGCGTGCCTTCGTAGATGATTGCGGCCTTGCAGTTACGCAGGTACCGCTCAACCGGATAGTCGTTGGCATAACCATTCGCGCCATGAACCTCAATCGCCATCGACGCGGCCTTCTCGCTCCGAGTCGTGGCTTGCCACTTCGCCAAACTCGTCGCCTTGGCGTTTGGCAAACCTTCGTTCTTCAAATATCCGGCGCGCAGCCAGAGCAAGTGGCTCATTTGATAGTCGGCTTCCATCTCCGCAATCTTCTGCTTCACGAGCTGATGGTTCCCGATCTTCGTACCAAACGTTTCGCGCGTGTTGGCATACGCTACCGACGCATCGCGCGAGGCGCGAATCACACCAGTGGCGCCGGAAGCGACGGTGTAACGTCCCTGCTCCAGTGCGAACATTGCGATCTTGAAACCTTCGCCTTCCTCGCCAACCATGTTCTCCTGCGGCACGCGCACGTCCTGCAAAGAAAAGTAACCGGTGTTGCCGGCGCGAATACCCAACTTGCCGTGAATCGTTCCGGAAGAGAAACCCTTCATGGTGCGCTCGACGATGAAACACGACATGCCCGTGTGATCGCGACGGCGTCGCTTCTCTTCGTCGGTCCAGCAGAAGAAAAGAAAATTGTCGGCGACGTTGGCCAAGCTGATCCACATCTTTTCGCCGTTCAGCACCCACTCGTCCCCTTCGCGACGAGCAGTCGAGCGTGCGCCGACAACGTCGGAACCCGCGCCGGGTTCGGTCAAACCGTAAGTCGAGATCTTTTCGCCCTTCGCCTGTGGGACCAGGTACTTACGTTTCTGCTCTTCGGTCCCCCACGTGTACAACGTCAGCGAATTCAAACCGGTATGGACTGACATTATCACTCGCATGAAAGTGTCGACCGCTTCCAGCTCCTCACACACGAGCCCCAGCGAGATGTAGTCGAAACCCGCGCCGCCATACTCCTCGGGAATGCACACGCCGAGCAGGTTCAATGAGGCCATGCTCTTCAAAACCGAAGGCTCAAAATGCTGTTTTTCATCCCACTCCTTGATGTGCGGCGCGACCTCCTTCTGCGCAAACTCCCGCACCGTTTGCACCAGCGCCTGATGGTCGTCCGTCAATGCAAAATCGATCATTTCTCTACTCTTTCCAATTAGGTACTCAAAAAGACCGGACATCTTACCAGAGCAAACGCGGATCGCACGAATGCTTTGCTATACTGCGATACATGCCGAAAAAGAAACGCGCTGACGTCGTCACCGTCGGTCTGGTGCAAATGAGTTGTGTGCCGGAACCGGACAAAAATCTTAAAAAGGCGATCGCCGGCATCAACGATGCGGCAAAACGGGGAGCTCAGATCGTCTGTCTTCAGGAACTGTTTCGCTCGCAGTACTTCTGCCAGACGGAAGACATCCAACTGTTCAAACTCGCAGAGACAATCCCTGGTCCAACGACAGAAGCGCTCGGCAAGGTGGCGCGGCAGCGAGAAGTGGTGATCGTAGCATCCCTCTTCGAAAAGCGTGCCGCCGGCGTTTATCACAACACCGCGGCGATGATCGACACCTCGGGAAAAATCGTCGGCAAGTATCGCAAGATGCACATCCCGGACGATCCGCTCTACTACGAAAAGTTTTACTTCACTCCCGGCGATCTCGGGTTTCAAACGCACGACACCGCGTACGGAAAACTGGGAACACTTGTGTGCTGGGACCAGTGGTTCCCCGAAGCAGCAAGACTGACGGCACTCGGCGGCGCCCAGCTTCTGTTTTACCCAACGGCGATCGGCTGGCTTCCTGACGAGGAACAGTCGATGAACGAGGCGCAGCACTCAGCGTGGGAAACGATTCAGCGCGGGCATGCAATCGCGAATGGAATTTATGTGGTGGTGGTGAATCGTGTCGGCCGCGAAGGCAAGTTGACGTTCTGGGGGCAGTCGTTTGTTGCCGATCCGTTCGGACGCATCGTCGCCAAAGCATCGGCAGAGAATGAAGAGGTGCTGGTCGTCGAGTGTGACCTGACGAAGATCGAAGAGACGCGGCAAAACTGGCCGTTCCTGCGCGACCGGCGGATCGACGCTTACGATGGACTGCGCTTCCGCTTTGGGGAATAAAGATGAGTTACGGTTTGATAGATTTCATCGGCAACGTGGGCGTCGTGATAATTGTGGTCGCTTACCTGATGCTGCAACTCGATAAGATTAGCAGCTCAGATCTCCTCTACTCCGTTCTCAACGCCGTGGGCGCGAGCCTGATCGTTGCGTCACTGATCGTCGACTTCAATCTCTCTGCACTGCTAATGGAAGTGTTCTGGGTCTTGATCAGTTTCATCGGCATCGGCCGTCACTTTCGACTGAAAACAATCAGATCCTGAACCATGCCCGTACCGCAAGAAACTCCTGTCACTCTCGGTTTTCACATGCCCGCCGAATGGCGTCCTCATGTAGCGACGTGGTTGACGTGGCCCAAGGATCCGGAAACATGGCCCGATCGCGTCCCGCACGTCGAAGAGATCTACATCGAGATGATGGCCGCGTTGACGCCGCACGAAACAGTGAACCTGCTGGTTGACGACGAGGCGACGGAACGCGCAGTGCGAGAGCGATGCGCATTTCCGTCGTCCGGCAACATTCGTTTTCATCACATTCTCACCGTGGATTCGTGGATACGCGACTATGGACCAAACTTTCTAATCGACGGTCGTGGTGGCGCGGCTTTCAACGATTGGATCTTCAACGCGTGGGGCAACAAGTATGAAACGTTGAAGTACGACGACGGCGTGCCGCTTTTCCTTGAACCGCAACTGGGAATACGACGCTTCGTGCCCGGAATCGTGTTGGAAGGTGGCGCCATCGACGTAAACGGCGCCGGTTGCGTTTTAACCACGGAACAATGCCTGTTGAATCCCAACCGCAATCCGCACCTGAGCCGGACGGAGATCGAGAGTTACCTGAAGAGTTATCTCGGGGTAAGCAAAGTGCTGTGGCTTGGCGAAGGCATTGTGGGCGACGACACTGACGGGCATATCGACGACATCGCGCGCTTCGTTGGCCCAAACACGATTGTGTGCGCGCTGGAAGACGATCCGGAAGATCCAAACTACGAATTGCTAAACGACAACCTTGCGCGCTTAAAGTCGATGACGGATGCGAATGGAGTCGGATTTGAGATCGTCACGTTGCCGATGCCCGGCGTTGTTGGTGGCACCAGCACCGACACGCGCAATCTCGATCGGCTACCTGCAAGCTATGCGAACTTCTACATCGCCAACCATGTCGTGCTGGCGCCGGTGTTTGGTCATGAGAACGATCGGCGAGCGGTAGAGACACTGCAACGCGTCTTTACCGACCGCCGAGTGGTCCCGATCAACTGCGAACCACTCGTGTGGGGCATGGGAACCATCCACTGCGTCACACAACAACAACCTCAGCCCTGATCGATAAGCCTGCGAGCCTCGTTAATCGCATCGTCGAGAGTCCGGACGCGTCCGTCCAACTGCAACTCATAAACGGCGCGCGTTAGCTCGCCCATTCGTGGTCCGGGCTGCACGCCCAATTCGAGCAGGTGACGCCCCAACAACAACGGATCCGGAGGTCGCTTCTCCACGTCCAACTCCTTCACACGCTGCCGGAACCACTCCTGCGCCTCCGCACCGTACCACTTCTCGCGCGGCACCCACTCCGCGTTTCGTCCGAGTGAATCAGCCTTTGCTACGCGGTACAGCAGGTCGGGTTCGCAGCGCCGCGCCAGCCGTCGAAACGCTCCATCGCCAACCTCGTCGCGCTTTTTGTAGAACTCGCCCGGCTTCAGATGTTCTCGCACGAGTGCAATCACCTGGCCACGCACATCGTAGCCGTCGATCGTGTGCACGTTGATGCGATCGAGAAACTGCGTCGCGGGCCCGACGCCGGCTTCTTCGTGTCCACGCGAACGCCAGTGTCCTTCGAGGAACTCGGTCGTCGGCGGCTTGCCGAAATCATGGGCCAGCGTGGCGAGCATCACCGTCACCTGGCGCGCATACGGCAATTCGTCGATCAATTCGCGCGCCCGATCTACTGCCAGCAACGTGTGGATGAAGACGTCGCCCTCGGGATGCCACTCCGGATCCTGCGGCACGCCAATCAGGCTCTGGATTTCCGGAAACACCTTCTCCACCGCGCCCAACACTTTCAGCCAGTCGAGACCAACCGACGGACGCCGCGCTCGCAGCAACAGCTTCTCCAGCTCGCCCCAGACACGTTCGGCCGGCAGGTCGCTGAGATCCATCGTGCGGCACAGCTCAACCGTTGACGCCTCGATCTGAAACTCAAACCGCGCGGCAAACTGCGCCGCACGCAAAACGCGCAGACTGTCTTCCACAAACGTCTCGGCCGCAACCGCGCGCAACACACGGCCATCGATGTCCTTCTGCCCGCCGAATGGATCGATCAATTCGCCGGTCAGCGGATCCTGGAGTATGGCGTTGATCGTGAAATCGCGACGGCGCGTCGCTTCTTCGACGCCCATCTCCGGATCGCCTTCGATCACAAACGCACGATGTCCGCGTCCCGACTTCCGCTCGCGACGCGGAATTGAGATGTCCGTGTCGTGGCCCAGCTTGTAAACCGTAAACGCTTCGCCGACGGCGTTCACGGGTCCAAAACGATCGAGAATCTGGCGCAGTCGCTCCGGCGCAAGTTGGTAGACTTCGAGGTCCCAATCCTTCGGCTGGTTTCCCATCAACGCATCGCGCACGCAGCCGCCGACGAGCAGAGCGCGGCCGCCCTCGTCGCGAATGGCGTGCGCGAGCGCAATGACCCTTTCAGGAATGTCTATCATTCGGGATCTTCAACCCGGATTTGAACGCCGCGCGTGGAGGGAATACAGCTAATGACCTGGGCGCGATCGATCTTCGTCAGCTCGGTTCCGGCGGCGTGCCACAGTTTGACCCAGAAGGTGCGTGTCGAACCATGAACGGCAAATGTAGATCCGTCGATCATGACGGGTACCGGCTCGGCAACTGTTCCCGCGCGCAGCGCTTCGAGCAGTTCAGGCATGTAGGGTTTGAACTTATCAAACTGGACCAGCACCGCGCCGTCGTCAATCTCCGCGGGCGGCAACTCGACGGGCTCGTTTGATTCGAGCAACAGCCGTGTCTCAGTTTGTTGATTGCGTTTCTTTACTACCGGCATAACACTTCCAAAGGGCGTAGCCCAGGTCTTTTACTCAGCTTACGGCGAGGCAAGCCTCGCCTCACGTCAGTCGGCGAAGCCAATGCGCGAGAACGTGCTCCGAATGAACAACTTCATCCGTTACGCAAACAGCTCGACGTCCACTCATCCCTGCAAACGACGTTGCAAATGCACCGCGAGATCGGAAACTTTCACCCGCTCCTGCTCCCAGGTATCACGATCGCGCACGGTCACTGCTTCGTCTTCAAGTGACTGGTGATCGACCGTGACGCACATCGGCGTGCCGATCTCGTCCTGCCGGGCGTAGAGCTTTCCGATGCCACCCGTATCGTCATAAACAGCGCGCAACGTCGGTTGCAACGAGCGCTTGATCGCCTTCGCCATGCCGACGATCTCAGGTTTGTTCTTCGCCAACGGCAGGATCGCGGCTTTAATCGGAGCGAGCTGAGGCGCGAGTTTTAGAATGACTCTCGTTTCACCTTTGTCGTTGGTCTTTTCTGAGTACGCATCCATCAAAACCGCCAGCACAGTGCGGTTCACACCCGCCGCCGGCTCGATCACATGCGGATAGAAACGCGTCTTCGTCGGTTCGTCGAAATATGAAAGGTCCTCAGTGGAATCAGGATTAACGCGATTCCCTTCACC
>JAICGQ010000237.1 GCA_025923035.1 Pyrinomonadaceae bacterium
AGTCCCTTCGCGACGTTGAGGGCCTGATACGCCTGCTCCTTCGCGATGTCGCTTTGCAGCACGCGCTGAATGCCCGCCAGCGAGGCTGTTGCTTCGTCCTGACGCAGCGAGTTTGGCTTGAACGCGACGGGCGCGAAGAAGGTTTTGTTGACGACGTCGTAGGTCAGTTGAATCAAATCCGCAGGAATCAGGTCACCTTCCCAGAATTCGAACGTCCAACGTTTTATCGGGGTTTGATATGCGAGGGTGCCCAGGATGAAGCGACGGTTTGGCTTCAGGTAGTTGTTGATAAAAAACTCGCGGCCGCGTTCGAGCGAGAGATACGTGCCGTTGACGAAGTCTTTGTGAAAGCTGTAGCGCTTCTTGTTGACGTAGTAGATTTTATTGTTGTCTTTGCGATCGATCACGATCATGACGTGCGGCAACGCGTACGGCGTGTTCGGATCGTAAGTCACGGAGACGCGATCGAAGTCGGCTTGCGATTTGATCGCCGGCAGCGATTTCTGCGCTGCAACGGGAACACAGATCAAAACCAATAGCAAAAACAGATTCAGTAGCTTCATAACTCCGATCCTGCCTTTTCGATCTGTGTTATCAGATGATCGACGTGGTGCTGTTCAGTGAGAAAGCTATTGATGTTCACGCGTAGTGCTCGACGTCCCCGCAGGACCGTCGTCGTCAGCCACACTTCTCCCTCACGCTCAATTTTCTGTTGCAGTTGCTGCTCAGAGTTGGACGAGTGACGAAAACAGCACACTGCCGTTTCCACTTCACCCACGCGTTCGAAATTGGGGAGTGCGTCGATGCGGCCGGCGAAGTAATTCGTGAGATCGATGTGGCGTTCGACGGCGCGTGCGTAGCCTTCGCGTCCCATAAATTTCATCGCCATCCATAACTTCAACGAGTTGAACCGTCGCGTTCCCATCTGACCGTAGCGGAAGAAGTCGAACTCCACATCAGAGCCGCCGCGGTCCTCACTCAAGTACTCCGGCGTCATATCAAACGAATCACGCAGCACGCGTCCACCTTCGCGCACCAGCACTGCGCCACACGAAAACGGCACAAACATCCACTTGTGCGGATCGAACGTGATCGAGTCCGCCAGCTCGATGCCCTGAAGTTTCGCTTTGTGCTTCGCGGAAAACGCGAGTGGACCACCATACGCGGCATCGACGTGATACCAGCAATCGTTCTCGCGAGCAACGGCGGCGAGTTCCTCAATCGGATCGATCGCTCCACTTGAAGTCGTGCCCGCGACGCCGACGATGCAGGATGGCAAGTAACCTTCGTCGCGATCGCGGGCGATCTGCTCGCGCAACGCGTCAACGCGAATATGAAACCGATCGTCGGTCGGGATCTTTCGCAGGCTGTTGCGTCCCATGCCGAGAATATCGACGCTCTTGTCGATCGAGTAGTGACACTGGTCGGAAGCGTAAACAACCAGATCGCGTGACGCGGATCGCATACCGTGATCCTTGACCGATCCCGCAATCCTGTCGCGCGCACACTTCAGTGCGATCAGGTTCGCCTCGGAGCCGCCGCTGGCGAGCGTCCCGAAACTCTGCGCGCCATAGTTCAGCAGATCGCACAACCACCGAATCACACGCGCTTCGATCATCGCAGACGTTGGACCATTACGCCACGCGCCACCGTTCTGGTTGAGCATCGAGGTGAACACGTCGGCCCACACCCCGATCGGCAACGGCGTCGGATTGAACTGTCCGAAATAGCGTGGACTCGGAACGCCCATCGCGTTCGGCGCCACGTCGGTGCGAAAGCGTTTCAGGATCTCATCGATCGAGCTGCCCTTCTCCGGTAGCGGTTCGTCAAACAGTTTTTCCAACTGTTGCGGTGTTGCTTCCGGTGTAACCCGGCGTTCCGCAAGCCCGGCGACATGCGCGGTGACGATCTCCGTAACCTTCTGGCCTAGTTCCCTATGTTGCTCAACAAAATCATCAATCATATTCTTGTCTAAATGAGATTCGAAGAGGCCTTGGTATCAAATCAGTCTGCGTTTCAGGTCGACCTCTCTGCGGAAGTCCAAGCCAAACTCAGCGCGTATTACAGTTTACTAACTCGCTGGAACTCGCGTCTCCATCTGGTCGCGCCATGTTCACCCGAAGAATTCGCCACCCGACACGTGCTCGAGTCGCTAATGCTACTCAACCACCTGTCTCAGGACGCAAAGATAGCAGACATCGGCTCCGGCGCCGGACTCCCAATCATCCCGTGTCTCATCGCCCGTCCCGATTTACACGCCACACTAATCGAGTCCTCTCAAAAAAAATCCGTCTTCCTGCGTGAAGCCCTTAACACGCTCGGCCGGAACGCAACCATCATCGCGAAGCCTTTCGAAGACGTTCCAACCCCGGACGTCTCCTTCATCACCTGCCGTGCGTTGGATCAGTTTATAGAAAAAGTACCAGACATAATTCGGTGGGCGCCACGCGGCAGCACATTGCTGTTATTCGCCGGTGAAACGCTGCGGCAAAAGCTCAGCAAAGAAACTCAGGAGTACAAGATTCCGCTATCGGACAGACGATTTCTTTTTGTAACCAGCGCGGACTAGGAAGGTTCTTCGCGGACGACGTCGATCGGTTTCTTGTCTTCGCGCAGGCCCTGGAACGAGGGGTGACGAATGATGCCTTCGTCGGTCCATTCGGTGAATGCCACTTCGCCGACGAGCGCCGGTTCGGCCCAGACGGCGCGGCGCAGGCCAGGATCGCTTGGTATCTCCGCGAAGGGACGCGTCTTGCGCGCTAACTTGTCGATCATCTTCTTCAGATCGACACGCATCTGGTTGCTGAAGCCCGTACCCGCACGCCCCGCGTAGATCAGTTTCCCTTTGTCGTAAACTCCCAGCACAAGCGAACTGAACGGAATTCCCTTGTCCGACAACGTGTAACCCGCAATCACAAACTCCTGACGCCGCAAACATTTGATCTTCAACCAGCTCCGACTGCGAGTCGACTCATACGGGGAATCCGCGAGTTTTGAAACGATCCCTTCGAGACCAAACTTGCACGCCTCTTTTAGAAACTGTGCGCCGCTTCCTTCGATGTGATCGCTGAACCGCAGCGGACTCTTCTCGTCGACCTTCTCAAACAACTCGGCGAGCAGTTCTTTCCGCTCGCGCAACGGGCAGCGCGTGAGATTAAAACCATCGATATAAACAAGATCAAAAACATGAAACATC
This sequence comes from Pyrinomonadaceae bacterium, assembly GCA_025923035.1. Taxonomy (GTDB): domain Bacteria; phylum Acidobacteriota; class Blastocatellia; order Pyrinomonadales; family Pyrinomonadaceae; genus PSRF01. The sequence continues at coordinate 3,197 of JAICGQ010000237.1, forward strand.
AGAGCGGCGGCCATGTTCTTGTTGATTTGTTGCTGCAGCTTTTGAAAACTCGGACGGCCTGACGCGTCCAGCGCTACTACTTCACCATCCAGAATCGCGCTCTTCAATCGCAACGCTTTTACCGCCTTGCCGAGCGTCGGAAACTTCGTCGTCCAGTCTTTGCGGTTCCGCGTCCAGAACTTCACCTGTCCGCGATCGACGTGACACAACAAACGGTACCCGTCGAGTTTGAGTTCGTGAAACCACGCCTCACCAATAGGCGGCTTGTCGACGAGTGTCGCAAGTTGAGGCGGAATGAATTCGGGTAGCGCGGCCTTGCGCGCACCGGCGAGACGGCTGATCCGTTTTAGATTCATGGGCTTGTAGATTCTAACGGAGAGGCACCGCGATTGCAGCAACTAACCCTGGAAGCGAAATTGGCGTACGGAAATTAAACATTATGGTTCAGGCATACGCAGAAATTGTCAGGTACGCGATACGCCCAATCAATGAGATATATCATCTCGTCACGCGCGGGGGACAGCATACATTGTGCGGGTTGCGGGTCAGCCGAATCGCCTCGAATCACAGTGGCAACAGATTGCAGTTAGTCCACCAGTTGCCGACCGACAGAAATATCTGCAAACACTGCGAACGGATCAAAAGTCAGGACACTGAAGCATAAAACGTCCCAACAACTCCTTCTGAAAACGCTAAATGGCCCGTTACGCCCAACCGGCGCAACGGGCCATTTGAGTTTATGGGTCAATCACCCCATTACTCTTCTGCTTCAGGAGCGGCAACAACGTCGCCATCCCCCACCGCCGACGGAACCACTACCGGTTCACGCGGAGGCAAGACGATGTCGTGACCACCGACGATGTCCGGAAACTCATCGAGGTCGCGATCGCGCGCCTGATCGATTGTCTCATCGCGTTCGATATCCACGTTGCGGTAGTACTCCATGCCGGTACCGGCCGGAATCAACCGCCCCATGATGACGTTCTCCTTCAGGCCACGCAGGTAGTCGACACGGCCGGAGATTGCGGCTTCTGTCAGCACGCGTGTCGTCTCCTGGAACGACGCCGCCGAGATGAACGAATCGGTCGAGAGCGACGCCTTGGTAATACCCAGCAGCAACGGCTCGGCCTGTGCGACTTCGCCATCGTCCTGCCGGACGCGTTCGTTCTCGTCCTGGAAGCGGAAACGATCGACCTGCTCTTCCAGCAGGAATTCGGTGTCGCCGACTTCCTTGATCTTCACCCAGCGCAACATCTGACGAACAATTACTTCGATGTGCTTGTCGTTGATGTTCACACCCTGCAGACGATAGACCTCCTGAATTTCGTTCACGAGGTATTCCTGCAAGCGGCTCATACCGAGCACGCGCAGGATGTCGTGCGGATTCAGTGGTCCATCCATCAACGCTTCGCCGGCACGAACACGATCGCCGTCCTGCACGTTGATGTGCGTACCACGCGGGATGTCGTACTCGCGCTCCTCACCGTCGTCGCCGGTAATGATCAGCTTGCGCTTACCTTTGGAGATCGCGCCGAGCGTGACCGTACCGTCGATTTCAGACATGACGGCCGTTTCCGCCGGCCGGCGAGCCTCGAAGAGCTCGACGACGCGTGGTAGACCACCGGTGATGTCCTTGGTCTTCGTTGTTTCGCGCGGGATCTTCGCGATGATGTCGCCGGGCTCGACTTCTTCGCCGTCGGACACCATCAGGTTCGCGCGCACGGGCATCTGGTACGTCTTCAGCACTTTGTTGCTGGCGCTGCGGATTTCCAGACGCGGCTGTTTCTTTTCGTCGGGCGAGTCTTTCACGACCATGCGCGACTGACCGGTCACTTCGTCCACTTCCTCGTCGAACGTGACGCCTTCCTTCAAGTCCTGGAACTTAACGTGACCAGCGACTTCGGTCAGGATGGCGAACGTGAACGGGTCCCACGTGGCGATCAGTTGGTCCTGCGTCACGCGAGCGCCGTCTTCGACAAGGATGTGGGCGCCGTAAACGATCTGGTAACGCGCCGCTTCACGGCCGCGGTCGTCGATGATGATCACCGAGCCGTTGCGGTTCATCGCGATGCGTTCGCCCTTGCGGCTCTTGACCGTTTGCAGGTCGAGATACTTCACGGTGCCGTCCTGGCGAGCCTCGTGTTTCGACGACTCTTCAAGACGCGCCGTGCCGCCGATGTGGAACGTACGCATCGTCAACTGGGTGCCCGGTTCGCCGATCGACTGTGCAGCGATAACGCCGACAGCCTCACCGATCTCGACCGGACGGCCAGTTGCGAGGTTGCGTCCGTAACACTTAATGCAGCAGCCACGTCGTGATTCGCAGGTCAACACCGAACGAATACGCACACGCTGCACGCCGGAACGTTGAATCTCGGCAGCCAGGTCTTCGTCGATCTCCTGGTTGGCTGAGACAATGACCGAACCCTCAATCGGATCGGTAACGTCGTCGAGCCCTGTACGGCCGACGATGCGGTCGCGCAACGACTCGATCTCCTCGCCGCCTTCGACGATCGCACTCGCGGAGATACCGCGCAACGTGCCGCAGTCGTCTTCGCTGATGATCACATCTTGAGCAACGTCGACGAGACGGCGGGTCAGGTAACCCGAGTCCGCGGTCTTCAGCGCAGTGTCAGCCAGTCCCTTGCGAGCGCCGTGTGTCGAGATGAAGTACTGCAACACGTTCAAGCCTTCGCGGAAGTTTGCCTGGATCGGCGTCTCGATGATTTCACCCGACGGACGGGCCATCAGACCACGCATACCAGCCAACTGGCGAATCTGCTGCGCCGAACCTCTCGCGCCGGAATCGCTCATGACGAGGATCGGATTGAGTTCGCCGCTCGATCGTTCGCGATCGTCCATCGCCTTAAACATCTCCTTGGCGACTTTGTCGGTCACTTCAGACCAGATTGCGATTACCTTGTTGTAGCGTTCGCCGTTAGTGATAACGCCATCTTGATACTGCTGCTCGACCGCGATCACGTCCTTGTCAGCCTTGTCGACAAGTCCCTTCTTCGAGGGTGGAGTTACCAGATCGTCGATACCGATCGAGATACCGGCTTTCGTTGCATACAAGAAGCCGAGCGTCTTCAGATCGTCGAGCATCTTGACAGTCATCTCATGACCGAGACGAATGTGCGAATAGTTGACCAGCGACTGAAGACCTTTCTTCTTCAACGTACCGTTGATGAAAGGCAGACCGGCAGGTATTGAGTCGTTGAAGATCACGCGGCCCACGGTCGTATTAATCACGCGTCGCACGTCGTCCTGAACCACCGCGCGCAGGATGTCCTGCGGATCGTGTTCCTGAACGAGGTCGATCAGGTCGCCCATGATGCGCAGCTTGATCGGCGTCTGCGTGGTGACTTCGCCGGCATCGAGTGCGAGCAGCACTTCTTCGAGCGAAGCAAACACGCGGCCCTCGCCCTTTGCGCCCGGACGATCGCGAGTCAGGTAGTAAATACCGAGCACGATGTCCTGCGACGGCACGGCGATTGGCTGACCGCTCGCCGGGCTGAGAATGTTGTTGCTCGAAAGCATCAACACAGCCGCTTCGATCTGCGCTTCCGGACTCAGCGGAATGTGCACTGCCATCTGGTCGCCGTCGAAGTCGGCGTTGAATGCCGTACAAACGAGCGGATGGATCTTGATGGCCTTGCCTTCGACGAGCACGGGTTCAAACGCCTGAATGCCGAGCCGGTGCAGCGTCGGAGCGCGATTCAGAAGCACCGGGTGCTCGCGAATCACCTCTTCCAAAATGTCCCAAACGACGGGTTCCTGACGTTCCACCATCTCGCGGGCTTGCTTGATGGTCGCGGCGTGCGCCTGCTTTTCGAGTTGGTTGTAGATGAACGGCTTGAACAGTTCGAGCGCCATTTTCTTCGGCAGCCCGCACTGATGAAGCTTCAACTCGGGTCCAACCACGATCACCGAACGACCGGAATAGTCGACGCGCTTGCCCAACAGGTTCTGTCGGAAACGTCCTTGCTTGCCTTTCAACGTTCCGCTCAATGATTTGAGAGGACGATTGTTGACACCGCGCAGCACGCGACCACGACGGCCGTTATCAAACAACGCGTCGACCGCTTCCTGAAGCATGCGCTTTTCGTTGCGCACGATGACTTCCGGCGCCCGCAGCTCCATCAGCTTCTTGAGACGGTTGTTGCGATTGATAACGCGTCGATAGAGGTCGTTCAAATCAGACGTCGCGAAACGTCCGCCGTCCAATGGGACCAACGGGCGCAACTCGGGTGGAATCACCGGAATCACGTCGAGGATCATCCAGTCAGGCCGGTTTCCTGACTTCAGGAAACTGGTGGCAACTTTCAGCCGCTTGGAATATTTCAACTTTTTCTGTTGCGAGGTCTCTTCTCGCATGCGCTTGCGCAAATCGGTCGCGAGCTCTTCGACGTCGACCATCGCGAGCAGTTCCTTGATCGCTTCGGCGCCCATCTTGGCGACGAACTGCGCAGGGTAATCACGCACGAGTTCGCGATAACGTTCGTCGCTGACCAGTTCACGCTCTTTCAATCCCGGCACGTCGCCCGGATCGATCACGATGTACGACTCGAAGTAGAGGACCTTTTCGAGTTCGCGCAAGGGAATGTCGAGCAAATGGCCGATACGGCTGGGAAGACCTTTGAAAAACCAGACGTGCGAGCAA
>JAICGQ010000238.1 GCA_025923035.1 Pyrinomonadaceae bacterium
GAATTGCGCGTGATCTTCGTCGGTAATCAGCAGCACACGGCCACGCGACCGGTCATTCGCTTTTGCTTTGGGTTTCTTCTCTGCGCGCGCAGTCATAATCAGACCTGGAGAGGTCAACAATTCAAACGAACTTGTTCGGGGAGGACGGCGCGCAAACGCGCTTTCTGAAAATTTCTGATCTTGGGGCAAACCCAAGGATACTCTGCGACTGTGGGGCACCGTCAAGGTTTAACACTCCGAATAATTTTCACGAACGTGCGCATGCGTTCGTGGTCCTTTTTGCCGGGGATTTTTTCGAGGGCGCTGCACGCGTCGACGCCGTAAGGATCCACCGATCGGATTGCGTCTTCAATATTTTGGAGACTGAGTCCACCCGCGAGAAACAGCTGCGGGACAGTGAGACGCACGCGTTGCGCGATCGACCAGTCGAAGACACGACCGGTGCCGCCGCGAAGTGCGTCGTCTTTGGTGTCGAGCAGGATCGCATCAACGTCGTACTCGGCAGCGCGTTGCGTGTCGAAGCCGGCTGTGGCGGCGAGCGCTTTGATCACATAGCGCCCCGTTAGATCGCGGCAATAAGAAGGCGATTCGTCGCCGTGCAACTGGATTGCAGTTACGGCTGCGTCGGTAACGAGATCTTCCACGGATTGGGGCGACGGTTCGTTGACGAAGACTCCCACCGTGAGGACCGATTTAGGCATTTCAGAGATTATGTGGCGAGCCGCGTCTGGCGTGACGTACCTCGGGCTGGGTTTGTAGAAGTTGAAGCCGAGCGCGTCCGCGCCGGCGTCGACCGCTGCGAGTGCGTCGTCGAGATTGGTGATGCCGCAAATCTTGATGAACGTCATGGCAGGCCCATTAGATCGCGGAGGGCAGCTCCGGGATCGTCGGAACGCATTAGTGATTCGCCGATCAGGAAGCCGCGGAATCCGGCGTCGCGCAGTCGTGCGAGATCGGTCGCGCTTTTCAGGCCGCTTTCGCTGATGAGTACCGCTTCTGTTGGTACTTCTGCCGCAAGCGATAATGATGTTTCCAGTGACACTTCGAACGTGTGCAGGTTGCGGTTGTTGACGCCGATCACGCTCGCACCACACGCGAGCGCTCGCTGCATCTCTTCACGCGTGTGTACTTCGATGAGCGCGTCCATGCTGAGTTCGTCTTCGATCAGCGCTCTCAACGAGAGAAGTTTCTCGTCGTCGAGCGCCGCGACGATTAACAGCACCGCATCAGCACCAGCCGCTGCCGATTCGTACACCTGATAGTCATCGATTATGAAATCCTTGCGCAGTACGGGGAGATCCACGGATTGTTTTGCTAATCGCAGATCCTCGAGTGAGCCTGAGAAGTAGTCTTCTTCAGTGAGTACTGAAATCGCCGCCGCTCCACCAGCCTCATAGCTTGTTACGATTCGGCTTAGATTCGCCTCCGCACGAATCGCACCTTTCGACGGTGAGCGTCGCTTGAATTCGGCGATGATGTTGATGCCGTCGCGCAATAGCGCTTGCCGGAATCGATGTGAACCTTTACGTACCTCAAAACTCTCGAGCGGAACGGCTTGTTTCACCGACTCGAGACGTTGTCGTTTCCGCTCAATAATCTCCGACAGAAAACTCATGCATTCGTCGCCCGAACCAGCATGTCCAACTTCGACTGCGCGGCGCCGCTATCGATCGCCTGGGCCGCCAACGTTGCTCCCTCGCGAAGATCAGCAGCCACACCGCCCAGTACCAATGCTGCGGCCGCAGTCATAATTACCAACGCCCGCGCTTCGTCCTGGCGCGATCTGTCGAGCACGCCACGCACGATGCGAGCATTCGCCTCTGTGTCGCCACCGCGTAAGTGATCGAGCGAGGCCGCGTTCAAACCGAAGTCCCGCGGATCGATGTCGAACGTTCTCACTCGCCCTTCGTGCGCTTCGGCAACGTGCGTTTTCCCTGCCAGCGTGATCTCGTCCAAACCATCTTCGCCATGGACCACCCACGCGCGCTCAGTTCCGAGCGCCGCCAGCACACTCGCCATTCGCTCCGCGAGATCCTTTCGCCACACGCCCACGATCTGTCGTGGCGCGCCGGCGGGATTGCTCAATGGTCCCAGCAGGTTGAACGTGGTGTGAATACCCAACTGCCGGCGAATACCCGCGACGCGCGCCGTCGCTCCGTGATAAAGCGGCGCGAACATGAAACAGATCCCGATCTCGTTCAACGACGATTCCGACACTGACGGTATCGCGGAAACATTCACACCCAACGCCGTCAACAAATCTGCGCTGCCTGACTTGCTGCTTGCCGCGCGATTTCCATGCTTCGCAACCGGCAGTCCGGCGCCCGCGATCACAAACGCCGCGGCCGTCGAGATGTTGAAAGTCTTCGCCCGACTCGATCCCGTTCCCGCGGTATCGATAAAACACGTATGCCGAGAATTCACGCGAACCGCGCGCGATCGCAACCCTTCAACCAATCCCGTCAACTCTTCAACGGTTTCGCCCTTCGCCGCGAGCGCAACGAGCGCCGCCGAGATCTGCGCGTCAGTCGCCTCCGCGTCGAGCAGTGCTTCGAGCAACTCCCCCGCTTCTGCGCGGTTCAGATCTTCACGACGCACGAGACGCGCGAGAAACTCCGTTAATCGATGGTTCGACATGCCTGGTGAATCAGAGTTTCAGGAAGTTGGCGAGCAGACGCTTGCCTTCGGAAGTCAGTATCGATTCGGGATGAAACTGCACGCCTTCAATTCTCCACTCGCGATGACGTAACCCCATGATGATGCCGTCGCTCGTCGACGCCGAGACTTCGAGACATTCGGGCAGCGATTCGCGCTCGACGATTAGCGAGTGATAACGACCAGCCGTAAATGGATCACTCAGCCCGTCGAAAATCGTCCGGCCGTCGTGACTGACCTCCGACGCCTTGCCGTGCATCAACTCAGGCGCGCGCACGACGTTTCCGCCAAACGCCTGCCCGATTGCCTGATGGCCCAGGCAAACGCCCAGCAACGGAATCTTCCCCGCAAAACGATCGATCACATCGAGCGAGATGCCCGCATCGTCAGGCGTGCCCGGACCGGGCGAGATGACGATTCGCTCCGGACGCAATCGCGTTTCGATCTCATCGAGGGTGATGTAATTGTTTCGACGCACGGCGACCATCTGGCCCAGTTCACCGAGATACTGGACCAGGTTGTAGGTAAACGAGTCGTAGTTGTCGATGACGAGCAGCATCTATCTCGTCCCTCGCAAGAGCGCAACAACGCTGTCGCGGTTGTTCCTGATGGCCCAGTCACGGGCCGTCATGCCTTCAGCGTCTTTCAACGACGGATCGGCGCCGCGTTCGATCAAACGCCGGGCTGCATCTTCATGGCCAAACACGGCGGCCCACATCAGCGGCGTTCCGCCTTGCTTGTTCTTCAAGTTCACATTGGCGCCTTTGTCGATCAGCATGTTGATGATCCCGATATTGCCGTTCTGCGCTGCGCCGTGAAGCGGAGCATCACCGTCGTTGTCCTGTGCGTTCACGTCCGCCCCGCGTTCCAACAACGTCTGCACCTCGTCCTTTCGTTCACGCCAAACGTAACTCGCCAACGTCGTGGCGCCGTTCAACCCGCGCGCGTTCGGATCGAGTCGGGGATGTTTCAACAGGACGTCTGAAACTTCGTCATACCGCGCTTCGATCGAATGAGACAGCGCCGTGTATCCCGTGTTGTCTTTGATATTGATATCCGCGCCACGCTCGATCAGCAGCTTCACTACCTCGAGATCGCCGCGTGCGGCGGCGGAGATTAGCACCGTACGCCCGTCAGTTTTGCTTTGCGCATTCACGTTAATACCCGAATCGAGAAACGCCGTGATCGCCATCATGTCGCGCGCCGTGGCGGCCGCGTGAAAACTCTTCTCGTCAAACTCATAGCCGCGCAATTTAAGTACCTGCTGCGCTGCTTCGCGTCGCGGCTTCTTAGCCGTTCCGCCCGGAGGGTCCAGGATAACGCTCAGAACGAGCAGGAATAGCAGAAGGAACAGTGTCAGTTCTCGGCCAGTCAGTTTTGGCATGGTTTCACAACGGCGCGATTGATCTTCACCGGCTTCTCCGGTTTCTCTCCTTCAGCGGGCGCCTGGTTGATCGCGTCTACCACTTCCATGCCTTTCGTCACCGTTCCAAACGCCGCAAACTTGCTGTCGAGATGTTGTCCTGGTCCAACGAGAATGAAAAAGTGCGTCGTCGCGCTGTTGGGTTCATCACCGCGCGCCATCGACACGATGCCGCGAACATGCTTCACAATGCCTGGTTCATCAGGGACCCGGCGCGACATTCGTTTCGCGAGTTCCGCACTCCATTTCTCACCAGTCGAAAGATTTCCACCCTGGATCACAAAACCTTTCACGACGCGGCTGAACGTCGTCGTATCGAGCGCGCCGGTCGCCGAGAGGTTGAGGAAATTTCGGACAGACTCAGGCGCGACTTCCGGCATCAGCGCAATCACGATCGCGCCAAGCTCCGTTTCAAGAGTCACGCATTGGGCAGCCATCTTCTCCGCTGACGCACCGTCGAAAGGCTCGGGTGGATTCTCCGTTTGCGGTGCTGCCTCGCGAGCGTTCGCTTTCTTCGGCGGCTCCGGATCCTGGGCCATCGCGATCGTCGCCAGACAAAACAGAAATAGAAGCGTGATTGAAACCCTCACAAGCCTTTCTCCGCCATCTCAATTGCGCGAAACATCGCGCGCGCTTTGTTCACCGTTTCCGCGTACTCGTGCTCGGGAACCGAATCCGCAACGATACCCGCGCCCGCCTGGACCATCGCCGTTCCCTCGCGCAAAACAATCGTTCTGATTGCTATGCATGAATCGAGATTGTCGGCGTAGTCCATGTACAGGACTGACCCCGCATAGATGCCGCGTCGATCGGGTTCGAGCTCGCTGATGATCTCCATCGCGCGAATCTTCGGCGCGCCTGTGACCGTGCCTGCGGGGAAACACGCCGCCAGCGCGTCGAAGCGATCCAGATCGTCACGCAGCCGCGATCGCAAACTCGTTTCCAGATGCTGAACGTGCGAATACTTTTCAACGGTCATCAAATCGTCGACCTTCACGGAACCGTAATCTGAAACACGGCCAAGATCGTTGCGACCAAGATCGACGAGCATCATATGCTCCGCGACTTCTTTCTCGTCTGACTTCAGATCCTCCGCCAGCATCCAGTCTTCGGTTTCAGTCGCACCACGTTTGCGCGTACCGGCGATCGGTCGGTAATCGAGACGCTGACCATGACATCGAACCAGCATTTCAGGCGACGCGCCAATCACTGTTTCCTCTCCGACGCGCAGGAAAAACATGTAGGGCGACGGATTTATGGCTCGCAGCGCGCGGTAGATCTGCAACGGCTCGCCGTGAAAATGCGCCGAAAAGCGCTGCGAGAGCACTGCCTGGTAACAATCTCCGGCGGCGATGTATTCCTTGACTCGTCGCACTCCATCCTCGAAAGCACGACGCGGCCAGTTCGATTGCAGCGTAAAATTTCGCTCGCCACCGTACTGCGTCTGTGCCGGGAGGGGGCGAGCATCAAGGGCAAAAATCTTCTCTTCGATTTCGCGCGTCCGTGCCACCGCGGCCTCGTACAACTCACGCAATCGCTCGTGACTGCCGCCCGCCTCTTCAGTAAACACGATCGAAACGATCTCGAGTCGCTGCTTGACGCGATCGAACGCGATCACTGTTCGATAAAACATCCAGAGCGCATCAGTTGGACCACTCAGCGGGTGCGTTTCGTTGTTCCGCAGCGCCGGCTCGAACCACTGCGCCGCGTCGTAACAGAGATAACCAACAGCGCCGCCCGCAAATGGGACGAGCCCTGGTCGACGCGCCAGCGAACGATCGCGAAAGTAATCACGGACCCATTCCGTCGCGACGACGGGATACACCTCCGTCTGCTGCCCGTTCTTCTCAACGTACGTTTGCAATCCCTGCCCGCGCACGATCATCTCCGGATCGGCGCCGAGAAACGAATAGCGCGCGATCCGTTCACCACCCTCAACAGACTCCAGCAGAAACGCGTAACGCGAATCACCGGCGATGCGCATGAACGCTCCGACGGGCGTGTGCAGATCGCCCAACACGGAACGCACGACCGGCACCACGTTGCCTTGTCCCGCCTCGCGCTCAAACGCTTCGAACGATGAGGGTTGCAACTCGAGCATGTTACGAACTTCCAACCGTACGATTCGCCGCCAACCAATGGCCGCCATCGACCACCAGAACAGCGCCGTTAATAAAGCTGGCCGCATCGGAACACAGAAACACAGCCGCCTTTTCGATGTCGGCGATCCTGCCAAACCGGCGCAGCGGAACGGCTTTCTTCAAACGTTCTCTGATCGGCTCCGGCACCAGACGCGTCATTCCTTCCGTGTCTTCGATTGGACCAGGCGCGATCACGTTCACGCGTATTCCAAATCTTCCCCACTCGACGGCGAGGTTGCGCGTCAGCGCATCGACCCCCGCTTTTGCCGCGGAGACGTGAAGCTGCATCGGCGTACCGAGATAGTGAAGCGTAGCGCTGATGTTCAGTATCTGACCGCGATGTTCCTTCAGTTGCTCAAACGCAGCGCGGCAAACATTGAACGTGCCTTTAAGATCGATGTCGACAACCGTGCCGAAGCCGTTGGGCGACATCTGCTCCGCGTTGCAAAGAAAGTTTCCGGCAGCACCGTTGACGACGATATCGATCTTTCCGAGTTGCTCGACTGTCGCCGCAACAGCAGCTTCGACCGCTTCCGGTTGCCGCACGTCCGCAGCAACGGCGATTGCTTTTCCACCGTTCGCGTTGATTGCGTCGGCCGCCGGTTGCAGGTGGTCCATGTTGCGACTGACCAGCGCAACCGCAGCGCCCGCTTCGGCAAATGCGCGTGCGATACCGCCCGTGATGCCGGTGCCGCCCCCGGTTACGAATGCCACATGTCCTTTTAAAACGCCGTCAGCAAAAATAGATTCAGTCATAAGTTTAATGCGTCTTCTAGTTTGAATTTTTGTTCGTACAGAGCCTTGCCAACGATAACACTATCCAAAAGCGGTTCGCCCGCGTCGCGCAAGCGTTTGACGTCATCGAGACTGGAAACGCCGCCGGAAGCGGTCACCGGCACGTTAGCGGCGCGCGCAACGGCGACGGTCTGTTCGACGTTGGGACCAGTCAACATGCCGTCCCGAGCGATGTCCGTGTAAATAATCCTTTGCACGCCGCAGTCCACCACCGACCTCGCTAAATCCAGGGCTTCGATCCGCGTCTCAGTCTCCCATCCGTGTGTCGTTACCTGCCCCTTGCGAGCATCGATACCGACACAGATCTTTTCACCAAACGAATCGATCAACTCGCGTAACAGGTCCGGCGATTCAACCGCAACCGTTCCCAGGACCACTCGCGCAACTCCCGCATCACAAAGCTGTTGCACGTCGTCCCGCGTGCGAATCCCGCCGCCAAACTCGACCGGTACGCCGGCGGCGACGATCTTCTTCACGATCGCGCGATTCGGCGATTCACCACCTTTGAAAGCGCCGTCGAGATCGACAAGGTGAATCATCTGCGCTCCCGCCGTCGCAAACTGCTTCGCGACCTCGACCGGGTTCGCGTCGTAAACCGTGACGTCCGTTTGACGTCCCTGGAGCAGCCGCACGCACGAGCCGTTCTTCAGATCGATCGCCGGTATAACGAGCATTATCGTGACACCAGCCCCATCACTTCATCAAACAACAATCCGTTGGTCGCGATTGAATTGCCGCCGCCCGCGGTTCGAAGACCACGCCAA
>JAICGQ010000239.1 GCA_025923035.1 Pyrinomonadaceae bacterium
GATGGGATCGATCGACGCGCATCCTGCGCTGAAAGCAGCGTCGCCACAGGCGCCAATTGCCGACTGGTTCATCGGCGACGACTTTCATCACAACGGCGCACTGTTTCTACCGCACGCGTTCAATTTCTTCGCCACCCTTGGCAAGCGACGTCCGAAGCCGACCACCGAGTTCCCCCCGCGTTTCCAACACGGCACTCCCGATGGCTACCGGTTCTTTCTCGAGTTGGGACCGCTCGCGAACGCGAACCGGAAGTACCTGCACGGCGAAGTCGGATTCTGGAACGACCTGATGGACCATCCGACTTACGACGCCTACTGGCAGGCCCGCGACGTGCGCCCGCATCTGCGCAACATCAAACCGGCAATCATGACAGTCGGCGGCTGGTTCGATGCCGAAGACCTATTCGGCGCGCTGGAGACGTACAAGACGATCGAAAGAACGAACCCCGGCGCCCGCAACACGCTGGTGATGGGTCCGTGGTTTCACGGCGGTTGGGCCCGCAGCGACGGCGACATGCTTGGCGACATCAACTTCGGTTCAAAGACCTCGCTCGCTTACCAGGAAACTGTCGAACTTCCCTTCTTCAACTGCCTGCTGAAAGACAAATGCACCGGAGGTCAACTTCCGGAAGCGATGGTTTTCGAAACTGGTTCGAACACGTGGCGCCGTCACGAAAGCTGGCCGCCGAAGAACGTCGAATCGCGCGATCTTTTTCTCAATGCAAACGGCAAGCTGGCGTTCACGGCAGACACGGCGGTGGCGGGTTTTGATGAATACGTGAGCGATCCGGCGCGTCCGGTGCCGTTCATCAACGGCGTCGATATCGGCATGACGCGAGAATACATGGTCGAAGATCAACGCTTTGCTTCGCGCCGGCCGGACGTCCTCGTCTACAAAACTGACGTTCTCGATCGTGACGTGACCCTGGCTGGTCCAATCAAAGCGACGCTCTTCGTTTCCACCACGGGAACAGATTCGGATTTCATCGTGAAGTTGATCGACGTGTTTCCTGACACTACCGCCGATCCTGATCCGAACCCGACAGGGGTGCGAATGGGCGGTTATCAAATGCTCGTGCGGGGCGAACCGATGCGCGCGAAGTTCCGCAACAGCTTTTCAACTCCGGAAGCGATGATTCCCGGGAACGTCACGAAGGTCGAGTTTACGTTGCCGGACGTGAACCACGCGTTCCTGCGTGGTCACCGGATCATGATTCAGATTCAGAGTTCGTGGTTTCCGCTCGTCGATCGCAATCCGCAGAAGTTCATCGATATCAACCGCGCCACCGAAGCAGATTTTCAAAAGGCGACGCAACGCGTGTATCGATCAGGTAGTAACCGATCACGTATTGCGGTCAGCGTATTGAAATGAATTAGTGTTTGCCTTAACGCGACGCATCTCGCTACGGCGCGCGTACATTGCCTGATCCGCAGCCTCAATCGCATGGCCCAACTCGCGTAGTGAATTGAAACCGGCAACGCCGTGCGACACGGTCACCGTCGCCGGCATTTCCGGCCACTTACGACAGTTCTCTTCGAGGATGTCGTTTAGCGTTTTCATCCGGCGGCTCGCCTCTTCCTCTGACAGTTTGAACATCAACACGAGAAACTCATCGCCGCCCCAGCGAAACAGCATGTCGTCGGCGCGAATCAACGAACGCATCGAGCGCGCCACGACACGGATCGCTTTGTCGCCTGTGCTGTGGCCCCACGTGTCGTTGATTGGTTTGAGATTGTCGATGTCCAGCACCGCGACGCTTCCCGAGGTAATCGATTGGCGGTCGCTCTCGTTGCGGCGCAGGAGCGAGTGAAACGCGTGTCGATTCAGTGCTTCGGTAAGCGGGTCCATCTGGGCCAACAGCTCGAGCTTGTCACGCGCTGCGAGCAATTCGCGGTTCGATTGTTCAACTTCGCGGCGGCAACCGGTGATGAAAACCAGGCCGAAAACGTACTGGCCGAGGAAGTAAATGGAGTAGAGCAGCGCGGGACGCAGCGAGACGTGAAAGGCGACGAAAAGCGTCAGCAGAGCGATAGACAGGGTCGACCAGGCGAGCGTCCAGAACTTCAGCGAGACGCTCTTGATCGAGGAGCGCATGAAGACTGCGAGCAACGTGAGGAAAATAATGCCAAGGCACTGGGCAATTAAACCAACATTCGAATCCATACTGGGCAAACCTCGTTTCTGGGATTAACGAGTGGCGAAGAACTTAGATTTAGTGAGATTGAGGAGTTGGAAGACGAGTGAGGCGAATCACCACAGCGATTCTAGCCGAGCCGAGGCGAGGGGGCCAAGAGTTTTCTTTTCAGATTTTGACTCTAAAGAGTGCTAAATACCTTCTGCTCCAACTGCGTCTGATCGAGATCATCACGATTGAAGAGCGCATCAACCGGCAGTTTCTCCTGTTCAATCAGGTACTTAACTAGGAGGTGGTATTTGAAGTATTGATAGCCGGTTCCGTCGTTCGGGCTCGCCTTCCATAACTTCACACCTGATTCGTAATCGAGCGTCGATCCGCCGGCGACGTATTCCGCGTAACCCTCTTTCTTCCACGACGGTGTTGTTATGTTTTTCACGTAACCGAACTTGTTGCGGATTAGCAGGTGCGTGATCTCGTGACTGATCACGCCGCTCAAACTTCTCTGACTGCCGGTCGCAGCCTTGCGGAAAACAAGATCGCGCGACACATCTGCCTCGTTGATGAAGACGTTGCTTGCCGGCAGCAGCGGGTAAGCTTTGCCAAACGAGTTCCAGCCGATGTAGAGGCTCAGCAGCGAATAGAGCCTTTGACTGTTGGTCAGGAAGATTTTCGGGTGGAGGTTGGTGTCGTTGATTGGTGACGCTGATAGCTGCGCTTCCACTTTATCCAGCACCGGGTAAATACTGTGGTCCAACGGCTGGCGCGAGTAAACCGTGAAGTTCTTGTAGCGAACTTCGTGCGCGAAGAGCACCTGCGGATAGACCAGCAGCAACACGAACGCCGCCGCGATCAGCAACAACGTGTAACGGATTATTTTGTACGGCTTGTTTTTGGCGACTGCCGCGCGGTACTCGCGATACGCTTGGAGAAGTTTTTTCATCCAGACCTCTTTATCACACCAGCCAATCAAGCATTTCTTCGTTACTGGAGCCACGGTCGCCGCCGACAACCTGGATGAAATACTCTTCGAGCGACACCGGGCCCTGCCCGTCACCTTCCACGCTGATTCCCTGGCGCAGCTCATCGAGCGATCCGGACGCGAGCAACTTGCCCTGCGCGATGATCGCGATGTCGCTGCAAAGCCGTTCGACGATCTCCAGCACGTGAGACGTGAGAAACACTGTCAATCCTCTCGCCGTCAATCGCATCAACAAATCTTTCAACGTGCGCGAAGCAATCGCATCGACGCCTTCAAACGGTTCGTCGAGAAACAGTATTTCGGGCCTGTGGATCAACGCGCACGCCAGCGAGAGTTTCTTCTTCATGCCGTGCGAGTACTCGACGATCAGCTTGGTTGGCTCCTCCTGCAGGTCCATCAGCTCGAGCAACTCTTTCGATCGATGCGCGATCTCGTCGCGGCGCAGTCCGTACATGCGTCCGGTAAACGATAACATCTCAGCGCCGGTCAGTCGTTCGAACAGATTCAGATCTTCAGGCACGACGCCGATGCGGCGTTTAACTTCCATCGGCTGTTCGCTGATGTCGAAGTTGAGCACGCGCAACTTGCCGCTGGTCGGCGCCAGAAGTCCGGTGAGCATCTTGATGGTCGTCGACTTACCCGCGCCGTTCGGTCCCAGAAACCCGAAAAAGCTTCCCCGATTGACCTGCAGATTGATGTGATCGACGGCGACGAATGCGCCGAACTGCTTCACGAGCGAAAAGGTTTCAACTGCCGGCGATTCGGTCATGCGCACATTGATCTACAAGGACGAGATGTCAAAAACGTGCGCCGTTTGATTCGAAGTGAGCACGATGAGCTTCTTTCCATCTTCACTGAACTCAACCAACGTCACTGAACTGGTGAAGACAAACTGTTCCACGGTTCGCATGTCGGCGAGGTTGTAGAGATCCAGTTTGCCGTTTTCGTTTGTAACACACAGCAGTTTTCCATTCGGCGAAACACTCGCGTAGTCGCCGAAGACGCGCCCCTTTTGCTCGCCTGTTTTTAGCGAGTAGAGCAGTATACGGTTCTCGGAGTCGGCCACCAGGACCAGATCGTCCGCAGTATAAACTTGATGCAGGTGAAAAGATCCCTTACCTGTTTCA
Source organism: Pyrinomonadaceae bacterium (assembly GCA_025923035.1). GTDB lineage: Bacteria > Acidobacteriota > Blastocatellia > Pyrinomonadales > Pyrinomonadaceae > PSRF01. The sequence goes on from JAICGQ010000239.1 coordinate 4,245, forward strand.
ATCAGCAGCTTGCCGAGCTCGGATCCGTCGCGCATGTTCAGGACCTTGACGAAGTAATCGCCGACCTTCTCTTTGATGCGCGTCACTTTTTGCGACAACACCGGATCGCTCGCGATCTCATCGCGCGCGGCTTCGTCCGTGATGTCCCATGCCAAACTCACAGTGTGCTTGCGGTAATCAATCCAGGCGTGAGGCGCTTCTTTCGGATAGGGTTTGGACCACATCAGTTTCATCGTGGTCGCGTCGAAAACGTCGACGATCACGTCGTAGTTGAAATGAAGAAACGAACTCAATTTCGCCGACTTGATGACGACGAGGTATGGTCCAATCAAGTTGGTTTTCGGATACTCCAGCTTCGATCCGGGAGTAATCTCGCCGTTCGCCAGATTGAGTTTGATAACGTTCCGCTCGGCGTTTTGAAACTTCGGAAAATCGGCGTACAGAAAACCGTCCGCACTGACATAACCGCCGTTAAACCCGCGCAGAGACGTCACGGCCTTGCCCGTGCGCACGTCCCAAACGCCGCCGCGCGATTTATTCGATAAGACAACGTAATCGCCCTTAACAGAAAAATCGCTTGCCACCAATCCACTCAAACTCGAAGGCGGCAACGCGGCCGTCGCCACCACTTTGTTACCTTCCATCTGATAAAGACCGACCTCGCCGTTGCGCATTTCAACGGCGATCACGTCGCCATGAATGTCGAGCGCGGATCTCTCGTTGAGCTTGACGATCGATTTCTTCTTCAGGTCCAGCACACCCGACGCGTAGTTTCGCATGGGCCGGATAATCAGAAACTCGCCGTGCGTTGCCGGCACCATGTTCCGGCGCCACAGCTCGTACTCGTTCAGCACCTTGCCGTCCGGAAACGTCATCAGCGGCGACTTCTGCGTGTCCTTGCGATTGATGCCGACGAGACGATCGTCGCTCACGAACGTAAAGCCATTAGCGATGACACTCTTGACCGGATCCGGCAAAGAAACCTTCGTGAACGCGGGAAGCTCCAGGACCAGTGAGGTGTCGCCGCCACCAAGCCCGCGGTGATAATAACCCGCCGCGAAATAACGGCCGCTCGGAGAGAAGCCCATGTTGAGTAGCGCCAATCCGACGTCGATGCCGTCGAACCGCAGTGTTACGCCTTCCATCAGCTCGACGAGTTCGGAGTGGTTCGGCGTGAAGAATTCTTTCTTCTCAAACGCCACTCGCCCGGAACTGACTTCGATCAACCGCAAATCGAATTTCGGCGTGACGCAGGCGATGAATTGACCATCGGGACTGAGCTTCGTCTGAAAACAACCTTTGTTGACGACGATCTCGCGCACGTCAGTCATCTTCTTTTCCGCCACGCTCCACTTTTCAACGCGCAGGTTGCTGGTGCTGAAAACAATCGTTTGCGAGTCGGGCGTGAAATGCGCGTTGTTCGCTTGCGGCGCATCGATGTGGAAGACCGGCACGAAGGGTTCGCGAGTCAAAACGTTGATGCTCGACTCATCCTGGACCAGCACGTGTTTGCCGTCGGGACTGAATTTGATGTGCGTGATGTCACTGCGCAGCGGTGGCGTCAACTCCACTTTCGCAATCAGGTGCGGGAGCGACTCGTTGCGGCCTGAACCGGTGTACGCAACCACCGACGCCTGCCATTCTTTAAATTCCGGCGTCGCGACGGCGGTGCGATCCTGAATGCATCCGGCGGGTAACGAAGACAGGGCGGCGAGCATCTCGCGCAGCCGGCGTTGTTCCGGACGCGTCGTGCCAAACAGGTCAGAAAACCAGCTTCCCGTCTTGCCTTTTGCTTCCGTGACGCGGTCCCAGAAACGGGCCGCTGCTTTCGGATCGTAACCGGCGTTGACCAGCGAATTGAACCCGATCTGATCGGCGACCAACTGTCCCTTTTCGCGATCGCGTTCTTTAAAAGCAGCGCGCTTGCGCATCACGTTGTCGATCAGTTGATTGTAGCGTTCGAAGATGTCGCGCCTGTCGGTTACAGCCGTAACGCCGAGTACCTCTCTGAACTGTCGCGTCACCTCGATTGCGGTGTCGTGCGCGGCGAGGTGGCCCAACTCGTGCGAGATCACGCTCGCCAGCTCGTCTTCGTTTTGGGCCAGCGCGACGAGCTTGCGCGAAATGTAAATTCGTCCGCCGGGTAACACAAACGCATTCGCGTCCGCCAGATCGACGAGGAAAAACTGCAACTTCGTCTGCTTCAGCGGCAGGTGCTTGAGCAGGCGGTCGCCCATCGCGTTTAGATAACCGATCAGCGCCTTGTCTTCGATGATCGCGTAGTCTTTCTGGATTCGCGCGGCGATCGCTTCGCCCAGGAAGTGTTCCTGCTCTTCGTTGAAGATGTTGTTGGCCGCTGTGGTAGCAACCGGCGTGGGCAGACAGTTATTCTGCTGCGCGTTTGCGGCTACGGCGGCGCAGGAGAGTAGCAGGATGATCGCGTGAGTGAAGAGTCTTCGCGTCACAAAAGCCCGTAAATCATAGCTGAAAACTCATCTACTCGCGCAAGATTCCATGAGCGTTGTCGGCGCGGACACACTCGGGCAGGTTTCGGTGCGTGCTCATGAGGAAGGCATTCGAACTCGACTGCAGCGCGTTTCCGTGCGTGGCGGCGAGTCGAATGAAGCGGCCGAACGGCGACCAGCCATAGTAATAACCGTCTTTCAAACTGATGAGGATGTCGGCGGTGTGCTCCACGCGTGGGGTGAATAGTGATTTGTAAAGATTCGCGAGCACGTCCGGATAGCGGTGTTTTTTCGTTTTTTCAAACAGGGCGGAATCGTCGACGAAACCATCGGTATCGATGATCGTTTCAAGTTGCAGCGGATCGCCTTTCTTCTTCACATAGCGATACGAATCATCGCGCCGATCGATACGCGCGCGTCCGCTTTGACCTTCGACAGCGACAGACGATCCATCGCGATAGACCACGAAATCAACGCCTTCGATCTCGATGATCTCGTGCGCCGCCGCCGGCACAAACTCTTCGTCCCCGCAATACACGGCCGCGTAACTGCACAGACCAAACGCCGGTATCGATAGTGATCGCCGTTTGCCGTTTGCGAGCCGTGAGCCGACCTGAAAACCGCGACGTTGAAGTTCCGCCGTGAGCGGGACGCGGCGGTTCTCTTCGAGATTCATGCCGTGGTCCGAGAACAGAACGATCTCGGTTTCGGAGCCGCAGTGTTTCTGAATCTCCTTGAGGATCTTGTCGAGCGATTCAAGCGCGACGTTCAGACGCGACGGGCCCTGGGCGTGGAGCAGCCCGTCGGTCGCCTTGAGGAAGGCGAAGTAATCACGGTTCTGGGGAGCGGCGCGGAAGCGTTCGCGAAAGCGCTGCATGTCTGTGCGCCAAACGGTTTCGGGAGCGACGTAAATGAGAAACTCGAACGGGAGCGGTTCCTGGTAATCGAGATCGTCCATGTATGACGAAGGAATCTTATCGGGCGTGCGGCGTCCGAGATACTTCTTGATTCC
>JAICGQ010000240.1 GCA_025923035.1 Pyrinomonadaceae bacterium
AACGGCGTCGGCGATTGCAAATTCGGGCAGGTCGGTGGTCATCTCGGTCGCATATTCGCCAATCAGGAACGTCGTGCATTTGTAGGAGGTGAACACGGTCGCCAAATCGTAGATCGCCGTGCGGCGCTGAACAGTCGATTCGAGCAATTCGTTCAGTGCCTTGAATGAGTCGATGAAGAGTAACGACGGCTTGTATTTGCCGATCAGGTCGGTAATGACCTCGGCGATCTTCGCAACTCCCGTCTTGCGCACCGTCACGCCGAGATCTTCGTAAATCACCGACTTGCCGACCTTCGCAGAGTCGAAAAAGCTGTAGGTCTGTCCGTGGAAGATGAATTTTTCCAGTGGTTCCGAGAGTGTCGTCAGGTAAAGCGCCGGGTGTTCTTCCGTAGCGTTCCAGAAAGCGATCTCTTCGGCCAGGATGGTTTTGCCGGTTCCGGGCGCGCCCATCAGCACGGTGATGGTGTTGGCTGGAATGCCGCCGTTGAGAATCTCGTCGAGTCCGACACAACCGGTCTGGATTCGCTCAATCATCAGCAGGCTCCTCAACTTTTTCAGTTTGGGATGCGATCAGGTTTTCGACAGTTTCGATGAGGCGCTCTTCGCTGAACGGCTTCAACAGAAAAGCGTCGGCGCCGACTTCGCGAGCGCGATCTTCGGCGTGCAGGTGGCTGAAGATGAGAACGCACGCGTGCGCCGTCTCCGCCTCCGATTTGAGAATACGGCACAGGCTGAGGCCGTCGAGCACCGGCACCATGATTTCGGTAACGACGATGCTCGGCCGCAACTCGCGCGCGCGATCGAGTGCCGATCTGCCGTCGGAAGCGAATTCAACCGTGTAGCCGGCCTGTTCGAGGAAGAAGCGTTCCAGGCGTTGTACGACCGGGTTTCGTTCGACAACGAGGATCAGCGCACGTGGATGTAAGGCTGACAACTCAGCCCTGTCGGGCTCTGGTGTTGACATATTTTGATACTAGGGGAAAGCCTAACAGGGGAACATGTGCAAACGCCGACGCACTTTAATACATCGCCGCAGTTTCGTACAAGCGTGTTTGTTAACTGCGGATCAGGCAAATCACTACTTGCCAATCCGCGCTTCCTGCGCGAAGATCAAGCCGACGATGGCTCAACAATCCCCTGAACAATCCGCGAAAACCAGAACCGAAACCGATTCGATGGGTGCGATCGAGGTCGCGACCGACCGCTACTGGGGCGCCCAAACCCAACGTTCACTCCATCATTTCAACATCGGCGGCGACGTCATGCCCCGCGAGTTGATTCGCGCACTCGGCATTCTGAAAAAAGCCGCCGCACAGGTGAACGAAGAACTCGGCAAGCTCTCGCCCGATAAAGCCAAACTCATCACCCAGGCGAGCGAAGAGGTGATTGAAGGCAAACTCGACGACCACTTCCCACTCCGTATCTGGCAAACCGGCAGCGGCACGCAGACCAACATGAACGCCAACGAAGTGATTTCGAATCGTGCGATCGAGATCGCAGGCGGCGCCATGGGAAGTAAGAAACCGATTCATCCGAACGACGACGTGAACATGTCGCAGTCGTCAAACGACACGTTCCCGACGGCGATGTACATCGCTGCCGCCGAACAGATGAACAAGCTGATCCCGCAGATCGAACACCTGCGCGCGGCGATCGAAGCAAAGGCGAAAGAGTTTGCAGGCGTCGTGAAGATTGGCCGCACGCACCTGCAGGATGCGACACCGTTGACGGTCGATCAGGAGTTTGGCGGTTGGGCAACCCTCGTCGAGCGCGACGTCGAACGTCTGAAACTCGCATTGCCGGGATTGCTCGATCTCGCGATCGGCGGAACAGCAGTCGGAACGGGGTTGAATTCGCATCCTGAGTTTGGCGAACGTGCGGCCGCGAAGATCGCGCAGCTAACCGGACTCCCGTTCAAATCGCACGCGAACAAGTTTGCCGCGCTTTCGGCGCATGACGAGCTTGTGTTTGCGAGTGGTGCGTTGAAGACGTTGGCCGGGTCGCTGATGAAAATCGCCAACGACGTTCGGTGGCTTGCGTCTGGTCCACGTTGTGGGTTGGGTGAGTTGGTGCTGCCGGAAAACGAACCCGGCTCGTCGATCATGCCGGGCAAAGTGAATCCGACGCAGAGCGAAGCGCTGACGATGGTCGCCGTGCAGGTGTTTGCCAATGATCTGGCGACGAGCTTCGGTGGAGCGCAGGGCCATTTCGAGTTGAATGTTTTCAAACCGGTGATGATTCACAATTTTCTTCACTCGGTTCGTTTGCTTCACGATGCGACGCGCTCGTTTGTCGAGTTTTGCATCGATGGGATTGAGATCAATCGCACGCAGATCGATTACTACGTGAAGCATTCGCTAATGCTGGTTACCGCCTTGAACCCTCATATCGGATACGACAAAGCTGCCCAGGTTGCAAAGAACGCGCACAAGAAGAACATCAGCTTGCGCGAGTCGGTGATCGAGCTCGGGTTTCTTACCGGGGAAGAGTTTGACCGGTTGGTTATTCCGGAGGAGATGACGCACCCGTAAAGCGGCGAATTCGCGAAGTGCCCGATCGAAACGAAAAAGTGAAGGAGAACGTCTGCGGTCCGTTTTACGTGGACTCTTCGTGTATCGATTGCGACGTTTGCCGCGACACCGCTCCTGACAACTTCATGCGGTGTGATGAAAAAAACTATTCGTTCGTCTACAAGCAACCTCAGAGTGAAGAAGAGAGGGCGCTGTGTGAGGAAGCAATGAGTTGTTGTCCGGTTGAAGCGATCGGCAACGATGGAACTTGAAACGCGGATTTATAAAATTACACTTACAACACCATCTTCAACTCTTACCTCATAACTTCTGATTTTGTCTCTCACCGTCAAGCATTCGCCGGTGCGTACGTCAAACTGCCACCCGTGCCAACCACACTCGACGATATGCCCGCACAAAGCACCTTCCGACAGCGGTGCACCCTTGTGTGGACAGAAATTCTCGGTGGCATAGAATTCGCCATCCACGTTGTAAACAGCTAACTCCTCGCCGCCGGGGAGGCCGATTCTGACGCATTCACCAGGCCGAAGGTCGTTGATTGCGCCAACTATAACTTTGCGACCGGTGGCGAGAGGCGTCGCTGCGTCGTCCGAGTCAGTATTGAATGATTGCATCGCATGGATGGTAACAAAACACGTTTTATGCAGCCAGAAACCCGCCCAAAACCGCAGTGCAAGCAAGTTTTTCCGAGTAGCACGTTCTGTATTTCCGCGGCACAATCTCCCATCCGCGAGATAAAAAGAGACGGGAGAGGAAAAACCATGAAACGACTATTCACAACGATCTTCGCACTGACCCTGACGCTCAGCGCTGCAACCATTCTGCACGCACAAACACCGACAGACACCCGGCGAGCCACTCGCGTAACCGTCAGCGGCGACTCGATCGTTCAAGCTCAGCCCGACACGGCGATCCTGACGATTTCAGTAGTGACACAAGCGCGACGCGCGCTCGACGCGCAACAGGAAAACGCAACCAAGACCACGGCCGTAGTCGAAGCTTTGAAAGCCGCAGCCGGACCAGGCGCCGAAGTAAAAACGAGCGGCTACAGCGTTCAGCCACAGCGCATGTATCGCGAAAACCAGCCGCCGACGATCACCGGTTATGAAGCTCGTAACACAGTCACAGCGACCATCGGCGATCTGAAGAAAGTCGGTCCCGTGATCGACGCGGCGTCACAAGCAGGTGCAAACGACATCGCCGGCATCTCGTTCACGCTGCGACAGGATCGCCCCGCGCGTGACCGGGCCCTGAGTGAGGCGACTCGCGAAGCCATGAACAAGGCAGAAGTCCTGGCACGCGCGCTCGGCCGCAAAGTGACGCGAATTGTGGAAGTTCAGGAGGAGGGATTCATACGACCCCCGCAGCCCGTCTATCAAGCCGATGCATTCATGGTGAAGCGCGAAAGCGTTGCCACGCCGATCGAAGTTGGTTCCCTCGACATAACTTCGCGCGTGCTGTTGATTGCGGAGGTGGAATAGATGAGACCACGCATTTAAACGAATAATTTATAGGGAGGGATGCATGGCTAGATACAGAAACGAACAGGATGATGACCGCGACTATTATCGTCGCGAAGACCGCATGCGACGCGATTCGATGGGCGCGTTCGATGAGCCCTACAGTTCCCGCAGTCGCTTCGATCAGGACTGGCGGCCCGACCACAACCGCGGCGGCCGTTTCGGCGAACGCGCACAATACGAATACGACGAACCACGTTACAGCGAAAGCCGCGGATCTTTTCGTGACGAAGGCCGTCGCAGCTCGTTGTACGACGTGCGTGGCGACCTCTCGACGGGCCGCTGGCACGATCGTGATTATCGGCCGGAACGTTCCCGGCTACGCTGCCGCGACATCATGACGCGCGACCTTGCAGTCGCGACCCGCGACACGCCGTTGACCGAAGTCGCCTTGATGATGAAACAGGAAGACACGGGTGTGATTCCGGTGGTCGAATACGACGTCACGCCGGGCAACGGCAAAAGCGAAGGCGCCGAACGCCGGTACGACGGCCGCAACTACTCGCGCGGTAAGCTTCTCGGCCTCATCACCGATCGCGACGTCGTCATTCGCGCGGTCGCCGAAGGCAAAGACTGCACGCAGGTCCGCGCCGAAGACATCATGACGGTCGACGTCTATACCGCTCATCCGAACGATCGCGTCGTCGACGTGATTCGTAAAATGGGCCAGAAGCAAGTGCGGCGTATTCCGGTCTGCAACGAGAACGGCTACCTCGTGGGAAACATCTCAATGGCCGACGTCGCGGTGGAAACGCGTGAGGACCACGAACTCGGCGAAGCGCTCGAAGACATCTCGAAGGGCACTTCGTTCTGGAACCGGATTTTTGGCTAGTTCGCGTTATGATCCGTCCAATCCGTGTTTCGGTTTTTACATGGATTGGACGGATTTTGTTTTCTTACTTATTCTTAACCCTATGCGAAATTCAAACCGTGAGGTCTCGCCGATCCTCGATCGGCGAGTAAGCCCGTCGGGCCGGTTGTGGAACCCGGCGGCCGACGTCTATCGCTCGAACGAGGGCTGGATCGTAAAAGTTGATCTCGCCGGGATTTGTTCTGACGAACTGCAGATCGAAATAAACGGCAAGCTCCTGAGCATTCGCGGCTGTCGACGCGACACGCACTATCGCGAAGGTTTTGTTTTTCATCAGATGGAGATTACTTACAGCCGCTTCGAGAAAACGATCGAGTTTCCCGCTCCAATCGAAGGAGCCGCAATCAGACAGGATTATCGAGACGGATTTTTAATTATCAACGTGCGTAGTGAATCATAGGTTACCATGGCTGAACCTGCTGAAAATGTAATGCCGCCGCCGGAGACTCCGGAAGCCGCGTCCGATCAAGAGCAAGAGTCGCAAACCGAGGGCCTGAGGTTTTCCGCCGTCGCTACCGGACAGAAGTTTGAAGTTCCCGTCCTGGCCCTGCAAAACCTGAATGTGTTTCCCGAGACAGTTGTGCCTCTCGGTGTAGGCCGGCCGCGTTCGGTCGCGGCTGTTGAGGCCGCACTAGCAACGCCTGAGAAGTTGTTGGGCTGTATCACAGTGCGTCCGGAGCGATCGGATGACACGGATCCAAAGTCGGCGGATATCTACGACGTCGGCACGCTCGTGATGATCAAGCGAATGGAGCGTTTGCCGGAGGCGATGCGGATCCTGGTGCAGGGCACCGAGCGCATTCGCGTGGTTGAGTGGAAGCAGGAAGATCCGCATCTGCGCGCCGTGGTGGAGGTCCTTCCGGAGCCTCGCACGGTCGATCCGGAACAGGTCGAAGCGGCGAAACGCAACGTGCAGCAGATGATTCAGGAAGCGTTGGCGCTGTTGCCAAACGTGCCGGCGGAAGTTCGGATCGCGGTGTTGAGTTCGGTCGATCCTGTGCGGCTGGCATATTTCCTCGGTTCGATTTTGAATCTCGGCGTCGAAGAAGAGCAGAAGATGCTCGAGGCGAACACTGCGGACGAACTGCTGCGGTTGGCCCACAACAATCTCGCGCGCGAACTCGAGATCCTGCAACTGCGTTCGAAGATCGCAACCGAAGCGCAAACCGAGATGGACAAGGCGCAACGCGATTACGTCCTGCGCCAGCAGATGCGCGCCATTCAAAAAGAGCTCGGCGAGGACGAGACGGGCGAGGCCGCGGAAGCAGAGTTGTTGCGTGAGCGTCTGGAGAAAGCGGAGCTTCCTGACGAAGTGCGGACTGAAGCGGAGCGTGAGTTGAAGCGTCTCGAACGCTTGCCTCCTGCAGCGCCTGATTATCACGTCATTCGTACCTATCTCGAGTTCATTTTGGAGTTGCCGTGGTTGAAGTCGTCGGAAGACAAGCTTGACCTGGCAGAAGCGCAGCGCATTCTGGACGAAGATCATTACGGACTCGAAGACGTCAAAGAACGGATTCTGGAGTTCCTGGCGGTGATCAAACTGCGGCCGGACACGAAGAGTCCGATTCTGTTGTTTGTTGGACCACCGGGAGTTGGCAAGACGTCGCTGGGGCGTTCGATTGCACGCGCGTTAGGACGACAGTTTGAACGTATGTCGCTGGGCGGCGTGCGTGACGAAGCAGAGTTGCGCGGGCATCGACGCACGTACATTGGCGCAATGCCGGGACGGATCATTCAGTCGATTCGGCGTGCGGGTGTGAATAATCCGGTGCTGATGCTCGACGAGATCGACAAGCTCGGCAACGACTATCGCGGCGATCCGGCAGCGGCGTTGTTGGAGATTCTGGATCCGCAGCAGAACAACACGTTCCGCGATCACTATCTCGACCTGCCATTCGATTTGTCGCGCATCTTCTTCATTGCGACGGCGAACCAGCTTGGTCCCATTCCGCCGCCGCTGCGCGACCGGATGGAGATGATCAGGCTCGCGGGTTATAGCGATCGTGAGAAGCTCGAGATCGCGCGTCGTTATTTGATCCCGCGGCAGACTGGTGAGAATGGGTTGAACCAGGCGCAGTTGAAGATCGAAGACAGTGCGGTCGAGTTGATTGCTGCGCGATACACGCGCGAGGCGGGTGTGCGACAGCTCGAACGAAACGTAGGTAGTGTTGCGCGCAAAGTAGCGCTGAAGATTGCGCAGGGACAGGCGGAGAGTGTCACTGTCGCGGCGTCGGATGTTCGCGGGTACCTTGGACCGCCGCGGTTTTATCCGGAAGAGGCGCGAAAAGAGTTGCCGGCTGGTGTTGCGACGGGAATGGCGTGGACCGAGATGGGCGGCGAGGTTTTGTTCATCGAAGCGACGCTGCTGCCGGGTGGACGTGGGCTGACGATCACGGGCCAGCTTGGTGAAGTGATGCAGGAGTCGGCGCGAGCGGCGCAGTCGTACTTGTGGTCGCATGCGGCGGAGTTTGGTATCGAGCCGGAGATCTTCAAGGGATTTGGTGTTCACTTGCACGTGCCCGCGGGTGCGATTCCGAAGGATGGGCCTAGTGCGGGTGTGACGATCACGTCGGCGTTGGCGTCGCTTTATACCGGGCGGCGGGTGCGGCCTGATACGGCGATGACTGGAGAGATCACGTTGTCAGGACTGGTGTTTCCGATTGGTGGTGTGAAGGAGAAAGTGCTCGCTGCGCATCGTGCTGGTATCCGGCGGATTTTGCTTCCGGCGCGTAATGAAGCCGACACGGATGACATTCCCGACGACGTCCGTAACGAGCTCCAGA
>JAICGQ010000241.1 GCA_025923035.1 Pyrinomonadaceae bacterium
TCAGAATGTGCTTTGATTCTCTCCAAAGTGCGCAGCGCCAAGCTTAACGCATTTCGGCCATCGGATCCCGACACCGGCACAGGCAATCCACCACGCACGGCGTCAAGAAAAGAAACGATCTCGGCGCGCAACGGCTCGACGTCGACGATTTCCAACCGTTTAGCACTGACGACAGGCCACGATCCGGGCGCGCGCGGCGGCGCCAGACTGCTAACGGACGCATGCTTCGTCGTGTAGTCGATCGCGACGTAATCGTGCGGTTGAAAGAAACGCATCTTCCGGATCTTTTCAGTGCCGACACGCGACGCCGTGATGTTCGCGACCGCACCAGACGCAAACTCCAGCCGCGCATTTGCGGCATCCACTTTATCCGTCAGGATCGCAATGCCGACGGCGTGAATGTTCGTCACTTCCACGTCTTCGCCGACGAGCCACTGCACGATGTCGAGATCGTGAATCATCAGATCGAGTACGACGTCGATGTCCAGCGAGCGCGCGGTAAACTCGCCGATCCGGTGAATCTCAAAGTAAACAGGATTGCGTACGTGCGGACGAAGCGCGACCATCGCCGGATTGAAACGTTCGAGATGGCCGACCTGAAGCACCGCGTTTCCACGCGTCGCGGCCTCGATCATGCGATCGGCTTCTTCGAGCGTGCGCGAGATCGGTTTCTCGACGAGCACGTGAATTCCGGCTTCGAGCAGACCGCAGGCGATCTCGCAGTGAACTTCAGTCGGCGCCGCCAGGCTGACGGCGTCAACGTTTCCAATCAACTCGCGCCAGTCCCTGGTCCAATCGCTATGGCGCTCGCTGGCGACGGACCGCGCGGTCTCCTCGTTGATATCGCAAACGGAAACAAACTGCGACGTGCCTTCCGCCGCGAGCGCGCTGTGAATGCGCGCGTGTTGGCGGCCAAGACTGCCCGCGCCGATGACTGCTGTACGTAACGACATGAATTTTTGCTACTTTAGACCGCGATAAATCGAATCGGAGCCGAATATACTTGCAACCTTCTGCGCTTGCCAAGCGACTCTCCATCGTCACTTTTCTAGTCGTCATCGTGATTTATCTTTTCGGACTTAGCTACTTGCCGCTGCTCGGTCCGGACGAGCCGCGCTATGCCCAGGTGGCGCGCGAGATGCTCATGCGCGGCGACTGGATTACGCCGACGCTGGGCAGTCATACGTGGTTTGAAAAGCCCGCGCTGCTGTACTGGATGATGATTGCCGCGGCGAAAGTGTTTGGCATGAACGAGTGGGCGGCACGGCTCGGGCCGGCAATCTGTGGCCTGTTGACGATTGCGGCCGTTTGGTTGATCGGGCGTGAGGTGGAACGCGCGCGTGGCAATCCGGGTTTTGCGTTGCAATCGATGTTGCTTACTGCGAGTTGTTTGGGATTGATCGTGTTTTCGCGGGCCGCGAGTTTCGACGTCGTGATTACGATGACCACGACATGGTCGCTCGCGTTCTTCCTCATGCACGAGTTGGCGGGTAACAGACGGCGGAAGCTGTGGTTGCTCGTCGGTTTTTACGCGTTCGTGGGGATGTCGCTGCTGGCGAAAGGACTGGTTGGGATTGTCGTGCCGTTTGGTGTAGTCGGGGTTTACTTCATTTTGCGACGAAGGTGGCCCGAGCGGCATGTGTTCGTGAGTTTGGTTTGGGGAATTCCGCTGGCAGCGGCGGTCGCAGCAACCTGGTATGGACCAGTAATCGCGAAACATGGTTGGAGCTTTATCGACGAGTTTTTCATTCAGCACCACTTCGCGCGCTACGTGTCGAACAAGTACAAGCATCCGCAGCCGATCTGGTTTTTCCCTGCGATCATTCTGATGCTGACGCTGCCGTGGACCGGATTTCTGATGGATGCGCTCGCGCGAGTCAGAAGCTGGAATTGGCGCGGAGATGAGGCGACCGACATCGTGCGCGTGTTTTCGCTGGCGTGGTTGGTGTTGCCGATCGTGTTCTTTTCTTTTTCGGGATCGAAGTTGCCGGGTTATGTCCTGCCGGCGCTGCCCGCGGCCGCGCTTTTGATCAGCGATCGGATGTTTTCAAACTTGAACTGGCCGTTTCGAATCACGGGCGTGATCTGTTTCGTGCTGGGAATCGGCGGGATTGTTTACGCTGCGCAGTCAGGTCAGGTGTTAATGGCATGCGCGATTGCAGCGGCCGTGCCGATGATTGCGGCAGGAGTTGCGGTCGTTTGGTTTCGCAGCCGCGGCGGCGTCCAGGCGGTGAGCGCCGGTATTCTGATTTTGGTCGTCGTGCTGCTGCTTTGCGCGGCGCCTGCGATTGCACATCGTGAATCCGTTCGCGATCTGCTCGTTATCGCCGATGCACGTGGGTACGGAAACGTCCCCGTGCTCGCGCAGCGCAGCGACGATCGGTCAGCGCAGTTCTATGCGCACGACCGCGTGGTCTATGACGACGAAGGCGAGGTCGTCACGTTCGATCAGGTTACGGTGGATCGAGCGCGGACATTGGGCGGGAAGTTGCTGGTGCTGATTCCGGTGGAATACGTGGATCACTTCCGTAGCGCACGTGGCATTGAAGTGATCGCCGACAACGACAAGACCGCGATTCTTGGCTGGACTCCGCCGTAAAACTTTCAGCGCAGGTAGGTATCGAAGAAGTCGATCACGACGCGATCGTAAGCCTCGCCTTGTTCTCCGGTCGCCGACGGCAAACTGAAACCACTCAACGGCAGATCGATTCGCGCCTGCACATTGCCCTGGTTAGGAAAACAACTTTGCATCGAGGCGGTCATGTCTCGGAGACGTCCGGCTTCCGCACCTGACAGCAGCAGCACGCGCTGGTCGCCCACAGACCTCGCGAGGTCGCATCCAGGCGTACTCTCGTAACCTCCCAGCATGTAGATCCGCATTGCCGTGCGGGAGAGCGATTGGACCAGGCTGTTATCGATTGCGACACAGCTCGAGACGGCGGTATTGAAGAGATCGTCAGGCGAGCTGACGATCGAATCGAGTACGAGCACCTTGATGCGGTTGTCCTGCGAAGCTGCTTTCAATGCGCTGTACGCACCGAGTTCCACGCCGTACAGACCAAAGCTGTCGCCCACCAGTTGGTTCTGGTTTTCGGATTTCAATGTTTTGAGAAACTCGAGCGCCGCCAGCACATCGTCGCCTTCGCGAGCGCCGAATGAGGTCCAACCGATCAATGGGTTCTCGCCGTGTCCGCGAAGTTCGGGCCAGAGAATGGTGTAGTTGGTTGTTTCGTTTATCTTGACGCCGAGATTGAACAACCACGATCGATCGCCGCCATAGCGATGCAGCAACACAACTGCCGGCGTGCCTTCCGCGCCTTTGAGCAGCCAGCCACGCGCGCGCCGCCCGTCGCGGTTGGTCCATGTTTCGTCGGTGACCTTTAGCGCGCGCCCGCTGATGCGCGCAAATCCTTCGGGCGTGACGACGTACGGGTTTCGCGCCGGCCGCGTAACGCAATAGACAATGAACGCGAGCGACCCGACGAGTGCCAGCCCGATCACTAAAATTATTGGTAGGAAAGACTTGATTAACCGTTTACCAAATCTTCGTCGAGGCGGCATGAGAATCAATAAAACCGTGTTCCGCTATTCATCACTCCCAGGACCACGGGCGATGCCATAATAGTCTTCCGGCGTGTTGATGTTAACAAAAAACCTTTCCGCTTGAGCGAGATTCGCGATCTCAGTGAAGTTGACCCATCGTGTTCTGACGCTTTGCAGAAGGTCCAACGGGCGGCGCCGGCCCGCTTCGATCAACTCTGTCGCGCGTTGCGCGCAGGGATGGATTCGGTAAAGAGCGGCGAGTGGTTGAGGGCGTCCATCGGGTTGGATCGGAACGACAGCCTCGTGATCTGACCGCAAAGATGCGAGACTCCGAAAAAGTTCGGAAGTAACAAAAGGCAGGTCGCAAGCGACGACGATGGCCCACTCGCTGCGACACGCGGAGAGCGCCGCGTGCAATCCGCCGAGCGCGCCCCATTGGGGATAAACGTCGGCAACGGTGGGGAGTGTGGAATTCCTGGAACCACCGACCAACCTAATCGTGTCTGTGACCGTCAGAAGAGTGACCGCAATGCGTTCCACGAAGGTTTGGTTTTCGAGCAGCAGTTGAGACTTGTCAGTGCCCATTCTGCTCGACGCTCCACCCACGAGGATAAACGCTTCAAGTTGTTCAATTGGTGTTTGCAACCTGCTAAGCATCTTAATCTTGACCGCCTTCTCAGGCGAAGTTTATAGTCCTAACCAATGAATAGATTTGCCTCCATTTTCAGCGCATTACTGATTGTCACACTGGCGAGCATCGCATTTGCGCAGCAGCCCGTTGGGACATCGAAGGTTAACGGCCCGGAGCTGTTTCCTTTGGAAGATCTTCGTCCCGGCATGAAAGGGACCGCGAGAACAGTCTTCAGCGGTTCGGAAACACAGGAATTCAATGTCGAGATTCTTGGCGTATTGCCGGGTTTTCCGAACCCGCGCCAGTCGGCCATCATCGGCAAACTGAGTGGATCAAACGTGGAAAAGACCGGGGTCTTCGCGGGGATGTCGGGCTCGCCGGTTTACATCGACGGCAAGATCGTCGGCGCCATCGCGTTCAGCTTTCCGTTTTCCAAGGAGCCAATCGCGGGGATCACACCGATCAAGCACATGATCGACATCTTCAACAAGGGCGCTGAAAACGAGCGAGCCAAGCCTAGGGAACCACGCCCGGTTTCGTTCGCCCAACTCGCAGGCACTGACTGGAAGCCAGACCTGCCCAAACCGGCTGTTTCTTCAGTTTCACTGCTGGCGCCCGTAACGGCGGGTTCGCCGTTGATGCCGTTGATTGGTCAGCAAATGACGCCGATTGCGACGCCGCTGGTTTTCAGCGGGATCAGTCAGGAATCGTTGTCGATGTTTGCGCCGCAGTTGATGGCCAGTGGGATGTTGCCGGTTTCCGGTGTTGGCGGATCGGCAGCGATCACGCCGCTGGCGGAAGTGACTAACAACACGTTCCCGCCGGGCAGCTCGATCAGCGTGCAGTTGGTGCGCGGTGATTACTCGCTTGCGGCCGCCGGCACAGTGACGATGCGCGACGGCGATCGAATTTATGCTTTTGGTCACCCGTTCTTGAGTCTTGGCGCGTCGGACATGCCGATGACGGAGTCGTCCGTCGTGACAGTGATCGCAAACATGAACAACTCGTTCAAGCTTGCGGTGCCGGGACAGATGGTCGGATCGATCGCGCAGGACCGCGCGACGGGAATCTACGGTTTGTTGAGTCGTGCGCCGAAGATGATTCCGGTGAAGGTAAACCTTCACACCAGCCGCGATAAGACTGAGACGTACAGTTATGAAGTCGTCAGCGACTCTTTCCTGACGCCCATTCTGCTGAACATCACGGTTTTCAATACGATCACCTCGAGCGAACGCGTACTCGGCGAGTCGACGATCGCGGTCAAGGGCCAGATCAAAGTAAAAGGGCAGGAGGCGATCCAGATCGACCGTCGTTTCTCCGCCAACAATTCACCGTTTCAGGCCGCGGGCTCGATTGCCGGGCCAGTCGCTTCGTTGCTGACGAGCGGTTTCGACGACGTGCAGCTCGACGGCATCACGCTCGATATCTCGTCGTCAGAGATGAAGTACGCGGGAACGCTCGAGCGGATCACGCTCGATCGCACGGAAGTGCGTCGCGGCGAGAAGGTTGAAGTTCAGGCTTACGTTCGGACGGAATCAGGAAAACAGTTTGTACAGCGGATTCCGGTGCAGATTCCCGAAGACGCAGCGTTGGGCCAGTTGCTTGTGTTTGTCGGCGATGGTGGCGCGTTGCAGGAAGGATCGCCGGCGAAGGCGTTTGTGCCGCAGGATCTGAGCCAGTTGGTGCGGGCGATCAATACGGTGAAGAAGAGCGATCGGTTATACGTGAAGCTGTTTCGTATCACGGCCGGCGCGGTGATCGGAACGAGTGAACTGCCGAGCCTGCCGCCGTCGATGGTCGCAACGCTGAACAGCGACCGCACTTCCGGCGGTTATACGCCGACAGTTTTGTCTCCTGTTTATGAAATGGAATTGCCGCCCGCTGAATTCGTCATCTCCGGGCAACAGCTCATCGCCATCGACGTGGTGAGATAGATCCTTAAAAATGAATGTCCGGCGAACTCCAGTCGTCGTTTAGCTTGCTTCCGCAAGTCGACACGCTCGAGTGCGCCGGACAAACTTTTTCACGCGCCGCGTTTGGCGCTTACTTGTTATCTTTCGCTACCGCACCTGCCGGATTTGCCAACGCGGCGATACGTGATTTGAGTGCCGCAGTCAGCAAGTCAACTTCCTCCGGCGTGTAATTCGCCGACCGAAACGCGTCCTTAATCTGCTCGTCGCTCAAACCCTTGAACAGATTGCTCAGCCAGCGAGCGTCCGCGACCGTGATTCCCGAGAACAGCTTCTGGTTCTTGCCACCGTAATTGAAATCGATCACCTCGCCTTTTACCGCTTTGATGAACTCGGCTTTAGCGAAATCGTTTGGCTCGTTGCGGCTGCGCGAGAAGAAGCCGCCCGTCTTGCCGAATGAGCCTCCCAGATCGCTGATGATGTAGCGCAACTCTGCCTCCCCGGTGGTCGGGTTGCGCATCGCGAGGATTTCGTTGTTGTCGTCTTTCATGTCCCAGTTGTTGATCATGATCATGAGGATCTTCAGACCACGATACTCGGGCGTGTTCTGGAACGGATTGTTCTCCCACATCCAGTTGCCGACGCGATCGACGTCCTTGGGCCGCGCTTCAAGTCGAACATTCTCAAATTCGCCCTTGCCTTCGATCGTTGCTTTCGGAACCAGGTAAGCGATCTCGGTCGGATAACCAAGCGCCCAGAGCAGACGATTCGCCGCGGTGTCTGGTTGAGACTCCTTGCTGAGCTTGGCGATCCACTCATTGCCTTTCGCGTCGCGGACGCGATACTTCTTCGAGTAGCCGCCGGTTTTTTCTTCGATGAAAGTGAGTTTACTGATGTCGGGCTTCATTGCTTCGCCGCCCGCGCCGAGCAGCAGATTCCGGGAGGAGATATCGGTCGGTTCAGTCCAAAAAACCGGCGTGCCGGTTGGGGTTTTCTTCTCTTTTTTTGCTTTATCGTCTTGCGCCTGCGCCGAAAGCGGCAGGGCCAACAGCATTACCAGCAGAAGGACGCGCCAATATTCGAATCTGTTACGAAACATGATTTTCTCCACGTTGTAAGTTTCTGATACAAGACTGAAACAGTCTCCGTCTTGATAACGCGCACAAAACGGCAGAAATGTGTCAGTCACCTCGATAGAAGGCAACACAGATACCAGATCCGTGGAGAAATCCCTGGAGGAATCCGTAATTATCCGCGTTACGGGTTTGGGGGCGTCGCGCCCTGCGGAGTTAGCCACAATTGGACGAACAACTCGTTCCGCGCACTGCCCACGAGAGTCACGATGCGGCGCTGGTCAATACCGCGGGAGTTGACCACGTACTCAACAATGCGACTCGCATGATGCTGCACGTCACCGCGTTTGCTGTCGCGACCCGGATAGATCACGACGTAGGCCGTTGCGGTCGGATCGTTTTGCAGCTCGATCACTAAATTATCAAGCCGGGCTTTCTCGTCGTTGCGCTGGATATCGGGGAACTCGTCAAACTTGCGACTGACGATCCTGGGCAGCGGAATGGAAACACCGCAATCGGCCGCGCAGGTTAA
>JAICGQ010000242.1 GCA_025923035.1 Pyrinomonadaceae bacterium
CGACGAAGTGAAAGAGCTGTTCAAACAAACGCTCAACGTCGAGCTGAAAGACGAAGAGATAGCCGAGTATCGCGGGCGAACCCAGGGATGGATAACTGCGCTTCAGCTTGTACGTCAGGTTGCCGAGCAGGAGATGTATTCTGCAAACGGACCGGCGGCGTTGGACCTGCGTCACATTCTGCAGCAATCGGAACGCGACATCTTCGATTATTTCGCCGAAGAGGTTTTTTCGCGTGAGTCGGCTGACACGCAGAGGCTGCTGATGGATCTCTCGCTGCTCGAATCGCTACAGCTCGATCTCTGCAGCGCGCTGTTTCCAGAACTGCGCTGCTCGGCCGCACTCCCTGAGCTCGCGCAGAAGAACGTGTTTCTTACCGTTGCCGGTGATCGTCAGACCGGTGAGGAATATAGATTCCATCCTCTCTTCCGCGAGTTTCTACTCCGTCGCCTTCGAGCCGAGGTTGGCCAGGCACGCGTCGCCGAAGAACGGAACCGGATCGCCGACCACTTTCTCAAAAGCAGAAAGTGGGAGGTGGCCCTGCCCTACCTGCTTGACGCGCGAAACTTCGATCGGGCGGCGTCCGTGATCGCAGAAACGGGGAACGAGTGGATCGCCGCCGGTGCGTTCACTTCACTTGGGCTGTTCGCGGAACAGATACCTGACCGCTCGCTGGACGCGCATCCTCGCTCGCTGCTGCATAAGGCTGAGGTCGCACGGCTTCACGGCGAGGTTGAAAAGTCGTCGAAACTTCTGAACCGCGCCGTCGAGCTTCTAAACAAAACTGGGGATGCGACCGGAGAAGGCGAAGCTCTTCACTCTCTTGCCAGTCTCGCTCGTCGCCGCGGTAAATACGTCGAGGCGTTCTCGCTTATCGAGCGTGCGGAAACTCTCGTGTCGCATAGTTCGGAAACATTCATGAAGTGCGCAAACACGCGCGGCCTGTGCCTGATCGTGCAAGGGAAATGGACCGAGGCAGAACAGCAGTTCAGGATCGCCCTCGAACTGGCCGACAAACTTGGGAACGACCAATACGTTCGCCTCGTGACACACAATCTTGCGCTTGCGCCGGGCTTTCACGGAGACTTTGGCGAGGCTTTGCGCTGGTTCAGACGCATTTTTCGCGAGGGCCAGCCCGACAAGCAACTGCCGCAGGAAGCGATCGGTCATTTGAACGTAGCACGCCTGCATCTTTACCGCGGCGAATTCGAGGACACCGAAAAGCACCTTAGCCGCTCGCTCGAGCTGTGCCAGCTCTATAATCTTCGATTTTTGCGGGGCGAAATATTCGAAGCCTACGCGAATTTCTATCGCGAGAAAGGCGACTTCGCTCACGCTGAAGAATTCTACGAGCGGGCCGCGAATGCATATGATGAAGCCGAGATCGACATCACGTCGAAAGAGTTGAACGAAGAACGCGCGGCTTTCTTCCGCATGCGTGGTGAACTCCCAAAGGCGCGCGTGTTGCTGGAGGCTTTGATCACGGGGCGTGAACGGCAGGGAAACGAACACGGGGTCCGCACCGCGCGTCTGCGTCTCCATCAACTTGATCTTGCGGAAGGCATCTCAGAAGGCCTTGACGCGCACCTTCGCGAACTGCTCGATTATTTCAACCGTCACAATCACTACTACGACGAAGCATTGACAGCGATGCTCCTGGCCGAGACGTACTTCGTTCAGGGAAACACGAAAGCCATGATCGAGTCCGTACGGCGGGCTCTGGATCTTTCGAATCGTTTCGATTACGACTACTGGCTGCGGCGGGAGATCCGGCGCAATCCGGCGATATTCGGACATGAAGACATCGCGGACCGCCTGCCCGTAGATCTTCGCGAGGAACTGAGTGCGGAACGTTCGGTGCGGCCAGCGCGCGTCCAATCTCAGTTGGACCCGCCTGCCCCTATCACGGATCTGACGATACGGGTGCTCGGCCCAGTGGAGATCTTCCGCGATCCTTCCGTTCCGTTTGCCGCCGACGCCTGGACCACGCGACGGGCACGAGACATTTTCTGCTACATAGCAACGAGCAAGAATCGACGCGTTTTGAAGGAGGTGCTGATCGAGGCATTCTGGCGCGATGAGGACCTCGAAACCATTGAGAAGAATTTTCATCCGACGATCTCCCATATCCGAAAAGCGCTCAACAGTCGTCAGCCCTTCAAGCAGAACTTTCTTATCTTTCGCGACGGCGCGTATCAACTCAATCCTGAGCTTTCATATTCCATCGACGCAGAAGAATTCGAGCAGTGGATCGTCGAAGCGGAAAAAGCAAAACGCGAGAAAGACACGGCGCATCAACGGGCGAGTCTCGAATCCGCCCACAAGATCTACCGGGGGGAATTCATGTCCGGCGTTTATGAGGACTGGGTGGATGAAAGACGCCAGTTCTACTCAGAGCAGTCCGCACGTGTCGTCGCCGCACTCGCAAAACTCTCCCTTTCAGAAAAACACTGGGCCGATGCATTGAAGTACGCGGGCGAAGCCCTCGCAGGCGACCCGTTTCGCGAGGATATGCATCGGCTGACGATGAAAGCGTTCGCCGCCCAGGGCAAGCCGGCGTCCGTTAAGAAACATTTCGAAAGAATGAAAAAAAGCTTGTACATAGAACTCGGCATCGAGCCGGCTGAAGAAACAAAGCGCTTGTTTGTAGAACTTATGAAATAAGCTGGGCGTTATTGTAGGGCGGCCCTCCGTGGCCGCCCCTCGTTATGAACGCGATGCCGACAAGGGGCGGCCACGGAAGGGCCGCCCCTACAATAACGCCTCAAGTTCGCCTCAACTCTTGAGATCTCCGCTCAAGTTTTTCTCAAAGCCCTTCCCTTATCCTCGGTGACAGTTGCTTTCCCCAATTGATCATCAAGGAGACAAGGACAGTGAACTTTCAGAAGAGGAATCTGTTAAGAGGGGCGCTCACCCTTCTGGTTTTGTTTGCGTTGAGTGCCGGATTATGGCTAATGCCAAATTCGCCCCTCACTACCGCCGTTCGGGCGCAAGGTGGAAGCGCGACGCTTAGCCCAGCGCTGAGCGCCCGCCTATCGGTACTCGCGAACGACGCCGACGCCGGAATGGTGATCGTTGCATTCAAGTCGTCGAACGGATTGCGGGATGAGCATCTTAACCTACTGCGTGCAGTCGGCGTGACCGGCGGCCAAACGTTCCCGACGCTTGGGATGGTCGCGCAGCCGATGACCGTGGGCCAGGTCCGCGCCCTTGCCGCGAACTCCGCGGTAAGATCGCTGTGGTCCAACGACCGCCTGATGTACTACATGCATCAGGCACGCGTCCTGGGTGGCGTCCAGAAAGTGCAGACCGACTCTGCAATGACACTGCGGAACGGCGGGATGCCGGTGTCGGGTGCGGGTGATTTTTCGGTGTTAGTGATCGACTCCGGCGTCGACGCAACACACGCCGACCTCCAATTCGGGGTCAAAGTTATACAGAATGTACAGACGCCCGTCGCGGCAGGAACACTGCCGGGTTTTACTCCCCACGTCTCCATCGAGAACGTGCCGAACACCGATCAAACCGTCGGCCACGGCACTCACTGCGCCGGGATCGTCGGCGGAACGGGATTGCGATCCGGCGGCCTTTACACGGGCGTTGCCCCGGGGGCGAAGATCATCGGTGCGGGGCTTGGCGCGGGAATTTTCGTAATAAACGGCCTCGCTGCGTGGGAATGGGGCCTCGCAAATCAATTCCGCTACAACATCCGCGTTGTTTCGAACAGCTACGGCAGCGCGGGCGCATTCAATCCCGACAACCCGATCACGATCGCCTCAAAAATGGCGCATGATCGGAACATCGCCGTCATCTTCGCAGCCGGAAACGATGGACCAACGAAAGACACGTACAACCATTATGCGAAAGCTCCGTGGGTGATCGGCGTTGCGGCAGGTTCGAAAGAAGGCGATCTCGCTGACTTCTCTTCACGGGGAGTTCATCGTGATGTTCGGCTGAGCAACGAAGATCCGAACGATGACTTCAATGCCCCGACAATCACCGCTCCAGGCACCGGCCGCATCTATGAAACCAACGCGGGTAAGTTCACCTCCGCGGTTGTGTCCGTACGCTCGACCGTCAATCTCACGGCGAACGGGCTCGACGCCGACGCCGAGCTTCCGCCCGCACATATCCCGTTCTATACGCAGATCTCCGGCACATCGATGGCGACGCCTTACATCGCCGGTGTTGTCGCTCTGATGCTCGATGCCGATCCAACGCTTTCGGCGGATGAGATCCGCGAGATCCTTACTTCGACTGCCACAAAAATGCCGGGTCGCGAGGAATGGGAAGTCGGGGCCGGTTTTGTCAACGCACACGCGGCGGTTGATAAGGTTTTCAACCGGGCAAAACCATATAAGAACATTCAGGACGCTACGTACAACGCGGTGTTCAGTGAGGAACGTCCGCCCATGCAACACTTCCACATCGATTTTAGTCCTGAGGTCTCCGGACCGTCATCTGCGAACGCGAGAACATTCACCGTCGAGCCTGACATCAACCTGCTTGACGTCTTTGCGACGGTTGACACGCTTGCCGGAGAAGGAACCGGAAACCTCGTCGGGATGCGCATCACGAGCCCGAGCGGAGTGAACCATTCGACCGCGATCGATTTTCCGGTAATTGGGACCGATAAGCGACAGATCGTCGTCCAGAATCCCGAACCGGGAACATGGACGCTCGAGATACGCGGAGCACGCGGTTTGACCGCGGCACAACAGGTATCGTCGCCGATTCAGGTTGCGGCACCGGGGCCGGTTGACGGAATCATCACGCAAATACGTTTCAATTTGCCGGTGATAGCCGACATCCAGGGACATCCGGAACAGGCAGCGATCGAAGCAGCGTTAAAGAGCCGCTTGATCGACACTTTACCGGACGGAACTTTCCGTCCGGATTCGACGGTCACTCGCGAGGACCTGGCGCGTTCACTCGCCTTGAACACGAGCCTTCGTCAGACCCTTGGCTCGACGCCGCGGTTCACCGACGTAGGCGGCGACCTCCGGTTGTTCGCCGAATACACGACTGCACGCGGATCAACGAACCGCGACTTCGATTTCACTCCGACAGGAATGATCGCCGCTTCAGGCACGTCGTTCAATCCAACCGATTTAGTAAACCGGCTCGTCCTTGCTGTCGCGCTGGTGAAAGCACTGGGCCACGACCCGGCGGCGCGCGCTATTGCAAACACGACCGTCACGTCAAACGGTGCGGCACTGAGCGACAACGCTCAGATAC
This sequence comes from Pyrinomonadaceae bacterium, assembly GCA_025923035.1. Lineage (GTDB taxonomy): Bacteria > Acidobacteriota > Blastocatellia > Pyrinomonadales > Pyrinomonadaceae > PSRF01. The sequence goes on from JAICGQ010000242.1 coordinate 5,237, forward strand.
CGGGTTCGCTCCGTGGCTACGTTCAGATCGCAATCGATAAAGGCCTGTTCGAAGTCTTTCCGGCTGAAGTTCGTGAGATAGCCCCCGGACAATTCATCGCGATTCCGGGACCGCGATTCGAGCCGGCGACAACCGTCTCCCGAGCGGTCCTAGCACGGAAACTCATCACTTATAGCACGTTGTTTAGAACGGGCGGCTAAAGGCTTTCGTTCGTTCCCGCGAATCTTCCGCTGGGCGAATTTCATCCCGGCTTTTTCATCCGGCGGCTTCTCGTTCCTCCACGGGGGCTGGAACGAGATTCTTGGAGCGGCCCGGCGATCCGCGGCCGCTTTTTTTCAAGTCTGCCTCAAGCGTTGTCACTGGGCGTCAAGGTTTTCTCAAGCAGTCGCTAATACGCTCTTTAGCAGAAGTTATTTACAACCATTTTCAAAGGGTCTTTGGACGAAGAATGGAGGAAGGGATGAAAGACACTAGAAAAACACTTAGGAGGAAGGGCGTTTTTCGATTCGCGATCTCGCTTACCGCGGTGGCAGCGATTCTCGGAGCGACGATTTGGCTACCGTTCGACACAGGCAAGGCGGCGCCCGGAGCGTCGGAAATCGTGAAGGAGCTTTACAAGCGTCCGGCTCCGAACTTCGATCTGAACGCCACGCTGCATTTGCCGAACGTCCGCCAGGCAACATCCGCACAACTCTCTGCTCTCAACAACCTTAAGGCATCGATAAACTCGCCAAACATGACCACACGCTGGAACGATTTCGGCGGATCGCCCGACGTGATGTACGACTTCGCATCGCAGCCGTATTCGGGCACGCCTGAAGAAGCGGCACGCTCATTCGTCATGCAGAATGCGGGCATCTTCGGCGTAACCGAGTCGAATAACTTCCGCGTCTTCAGCTCGCGCAATGCGCTCGGTGGACATCTTGTCAGGTTTCAGCAGACGTTTAACGGAGTCGCGGTTGAAAATGGCGGCATCGGCATTGTGATGAACGCCAACAAGCAGGTCATCATGGCGTCAGGCCCATTCTTTCGCGATGTTGCGGTCAACATTCAACCTTCGCTGAGCGCAGAACAGGCAAGAACGGCGGCGGACAAGGATCTGAATCAGTTCTACGTTGAACTGCCTGTCGCGGCGACGAATCTTCTGCAGAACGGTTTATCGATCCTCTCGCAGCAACTGGCGGCCGTAGAGAGTATTCCTCCTACTCTCTCAATTTACCCAACAGCTGACAGTTATCGTCTCGCCTGGAAGGTCCCCAGGTTTTCGACCAATCCATTCGGCCTGTACATGGTCACTGTCGATGCAAACACCGGTGAGATCCTTGGACGTAAAGACTTCTTAGCATTTCAAACCACTCCCGGAGCGGAAACCGCGGACATTTATCCGAAGTACCCGCAGATCGATCAAAGCCTGAAGGACCACAGCATAATCAGCTCGTGCACGACAGACGACGGCATTGTGGCGCCGTGCGGACAGGAACGTGTGAACTTACGCTCTTTCGATCCGTCGAACCGAGTGACCGGGCTGAACGGTACTCTGACCGGAGCGCACACTATCGTCAACAATGCGCTCGCGACAAAGCAGCCGTTCGGACAAGCCGCCCTCGGCACCTGGCATTTCCGCAAGGACGATCCGGCAGCACTGGAAGCTCGCACTAACGAACAAGATCAGCTTGCTGAGCCCGCCGAACATCAGGACGAGATCAATGCGTTCTTCTTCGTAACTTATCTCGTCGAGTATGTCGACTACCTGCATATCGGCGGCGATAACACGGTCATCGGCGGCGGCGCTTTCCCGGACGATTATCCAAATAAGACGACCCCGCTTCCCGCGACGGTCCACATTCCCAATGTCTTGCTCGCGTTAGATGCCGCCAACGGTGAATTACCTGATCCGGCGCATCCTGACTTCGTCAAGATTGTTTTGGGTCTCGACAATGCCCTTGCATTTAATTTGACGTCGCTGATCGAAGCCGTGACAGCTACCAAATCGCCCGTCGTCGTGAACCCGACGGTTTACGGCCATGGTTACTTCTTTAACGACCTCGCTCTCGAGGGAACAGTTCCGTATCACGAAGGGATGCACGCGATCACATCACCCATCGCCGGACTTGAAGGCGATGAAGGAAGCGCGTTGAACGAGGGCCAGGCAGACATGTGGGCATTCACCATCACGGACAACGCAAGCCTCGGCGACTATGTCGTCAACGCAAAGGGCTTCCGCCAGCTCTTTCGAGACAACGGACGCGATCCGGATTCGATCGCGTACATCCGCAGCGCACGTTCGACCCTTAAATATTCCGACTACGGAACTTTCGGTGCGGCCGGCCAGGTTGAAGAGCATCGCGATGGCGAGATCTATATGTCGACGATGTGGGACATTCGCGAGATGTTGAATCGCGTCTATCCGGAGGACACG
>JAICGQ010000243.1 GCA_025923035.1 Pyrinomonadaceae bacterium
AACTACTTTGTCGATTACCTCAGCCATTAGTCTGCCGATTCAATCCTTTATCAAGACAACCCTTCCCGAACCTCGATAGCGAGAATTTGCTTCCGAGAGTCTTCGTTCTTTTCTGACTCGAACGATGGTTTCATTCCACGATTGCATTTGCGAGCTTGTTGGCGTGCCGTCCTTCTAGCGAGCAACTCGTCGTGAGCAGCGGGCACGCGTCGCAAAGAGAGATATGTGATCGCCTTCTGTATGCCCATAAACAGCTTTACCTATTGACACGACTGGGGCAGGCACGTAGTATCCGGCTCGGGTGGTCAAAAGTGGTCGGAAGTGGGTCCAACCTCGTAGCAACACCGATCATTGGTAAAACTTTTCCTTTGGGCCACCCACCAGCTCTCTCGTCAGGCCAACAAATATGCTGCGAGGAAACTACACGGCACGAATTGATGTTAAGGGCCGCCTTAAAGTGCCGACTGAGTTTCGGCGGCTGATAGACGAGAAGCACGGCAAGGACTTTTATATCACGAGCCTGACCGGCGATTGCGTTCGGATTTACCCCTTGCCTGAATGGGAATCGATCGAACAGCGACTCTCGTTACTGCCGTCGATGGATCCGGCGCGCAGAAAGTTCCTTGACAGGACGAACTACTTCGGACAGCAGGCAACGATGGACGGGCAGGGTCGACTGCTGATTCATCCGTTGCTGCGGAAGAGCGCTGAGGTTCTGGGCGACGTCGCGGTTCTTGGATACCTGACGTACCTGGAAGTTTGGGAGCTCGACAAGTTCAAAGCTCGCCTCCTTGCCGATCCGTACACGGAAGAGGACGAGGCTGCGATAGCACGGTTGGGGATCTGAAATGATTTGCTGGAGCTTTGTACTTTGAGCTTAGTGCTTTGTACTTTGTAATTCGTGAGCACAAATAGAAAGACAAAGTACAAAGAACCAAGCACAAAGCACCAAAGACGATCTTTGAACGAGATCACGGGGCGGTGGTGATGGCTGCGCCTTTGGGGGGCATGGGCGCGCCCCATCGCCCCGTGCTGCTACAAGAGACATTGAAGTTCCTCGTTCCTGAGCGAGGCGGTCTCTTTGTAGATTGCACGGTTGGGCTTGGCGGACACAGTGAAGCAATTCTGAAATCCTCTCCCGACACTCGCGTTATTGGTTTGGATCTCGATCCCGCGGCGCTCGAGTACTCCCGTCAGCGCCTCGCATCTTTCGGAGAGAGATTCCGCGCCGTTCAGGCCAACTTTCGCAAAATCGCAACAGTGATCAGCGAAGCCGGCGAAAGCGATGCGGCCGGCATACTTGTCGATCTTGGGGTGTCTTCCCTGCAGTTTGATTCACCCGAGCGTGGTTTCAGTTTTCGATTCGACGCTCCTTTAGATATGCGGATGGATCCCACATCAGGACCAACCGCAGCCGATCTTCTTCGACAGCTTCCCGAAGCGGAAATCGCCCGGATCATTTTCGAGTTCGGGGAAGAGCGACACTCACGACGCATCGCCCGGCGCATCGTTGAACGTCGCGAACAAGGCGAGCCGGTCAGCACGACGGCTGAACTGGCAGAACTTGTCCGACTCGCTGCCGGCGGTGGTGGTCGCAAGCGGCAGCAGATTCATCCGGCCACGCGCACGTTCCAGGCATTGCGCATTGCAGTGAACAACGAGCTCGATGCGCTCGGTGATTTTGTCGAAACGGCAATTGATCTTTTAACACCCGACGGAAGGTTCGTCGCCATCAGTTTCCATTCACTCGAGGATCGAGTGGTGAAAAGGGAGCTGAGACGGTTGTCGGGTCATTGTGAATGTCCTCCGCGTTTGCCGGTTTGTTCGTGCGGCGCGCGTAAGGCGATTGAAATTTTGACGCGACGTCCGGTAACGCCGGGCGATCGCGAAGTTGAGGAGAACCCCCGCGCGCGCAGTGCGAAGCTGCGAGTTGCCCGCAAGCTCTAACACGGATTTTGAAAATGAAACGATTCCCAGAGTTTCAACAAAATGCGAAAGTCCGGCGCGCGCGTGATGTTACTGCTCTGTCACGACTGGCGCTGTTGTTGTTCAGTGGATTGATCCTCGCGGGCGGTTTTGTCTTTGCCGCCAAGCAGCACTTCGCCGCCGTGCAGATCGGTTACCAGAGCGAAGAGCTGCGCACTGAACGCAAGAAACTTACGGAAGAGATCGAACGACTGAAGTTGGAAAGAGAACGGGCAATCGCGCCCGACAAACTCGAGCCCGCCGCTCGGCGCCTGGGTTTGAAGCCCGCAACCCCAGGACAAATTGGGAATATAGACCTCTCCCAAACGAAGAAACAGTAGCTTTCAAATCCGTGTTCCCAGAAAACACGGATAACACGGATTGTAGGTGATGCTGGCACGCCTGGTTGCCCAAACAAAGTCCAGACCCGATGTTGCACTCGGCCGCGCGCTTTTAGTCGCGGCCTTTATTGGTTTCTGGATGCTGATCGTCGTCGCGCGACTGGTCCATCTCCAGTTCTCGCAACACGCAACGCTCGCCGAGCGGGCCAAACAACAACAGCAGAACGCCATCCCGACCAACGGTCAACGCGGGGAGCTGCTCGACCGTCAAGGACGGCCACTCGCACGCAGCGTCCAGACAGTTTCGTTATTTGTAGATCCGTTTGGACTCGACGCGGCCGCACTCGAATGCACTGCGTCTGAACTGGCGAACGCGCTCGGGTTGAAATATGCAGATCTCCTGAAAGACTTTCGCGAAGGACAGGCCGCGAAGAAGCGGTTTATCCGCGTCGTGCGCCGTCTCGACGCCGACGTCGCTGCGAAAGTCACGACGCTCAATCTTCCCGGACTTTATTCCGAACTGGAGCCCAAGCGTTACTACCCGAATGGTCCACTTGCCGCGCATGTGCTCGGTTACGTTGGCGTAGACGGCAAGGGACTCGGCGGTGTCGAGCAGTTTTACAACTTGAAGATCGCCGGAGAACCGGGACAGTTGTTCCTCGAGCGCGATGCGAAAGGAAAATCGTACGAGAGTTACGAGATCGCTTCGAAGCCCGGCCAGACAGTTGTACTGACGATCGATCAGACGATTCAGTATCAAGCGGAACAGGCGCTCAACGCCGCGATTCAACGTTCGCGCGCGAAGTCGGGCACCGTGATCGTGCTTGATCCGAAGAGCGGCGAGATCCTCGCACTCGCGAACGCGCCGTCGTTCGATCCGAATAACGTCGCCGCGACGAAAGCGGAGACGCGATCGAATTGGGCGTTGCAGAACATCTACGAACCCGGTTCGACCTTCAAAATCGTCGCCTTTTCAGCAGCGCTCGAAAAGAACCTCGTCAAACCGGAAGACCGGATCGATTGCCAGATGGGTGCGATAACTGTCGCCGGACGCGTGATCCACGATCACACTGCGTTCGGTACGTTGACCATCGCGCAGGCGCTCGAGAAGTCGAGCAACGTCGCGGCGATCAAACTCGGGTTACGCGTGGGCGACGGGACGATGTACGACTACATTCGTCGCTTTGGTTTTGGATCGAAGACGGGTATCGAATTGCCGGGCGAGACAGTGGGAATCGTGAGGAAGGTCGAACGGTGGCAAGCATCGTCTATCGGATCCATCGCGATTGGTCAGGAGGTTGGCGTTACACCGGTGCAGATGGTCGCGGCGTTTGGCGCGCTGGCGAATGATGGCGTGCGTGTTGCGCCGCACTTGATTCGCGAAGTCCGCAATGCGGAAGGCGCGGTGGTCTATCGCGCGCAACCGGAACAACGGCGCGTCATTAACTCTCAGACTGCGATCGCGTTGCGCGGCATGCTCGAAAGCGTGACGTTGACCGGCACTGCAAAGCAAGCGCAACTCGACGGTTATTCCGCCGCCGGCAAAACGGGAACCGCCCAGAAAATCGATCCGCGCACGCGTGCTTATTCGGCGACGAAGCACGTCGCATCTTTTGTTGGCTTCGCTCCGGTGAGGAATCCGCAAGTCGTGATCATCGTCGTAATCGACGAGCCGGGCGGTGCATATCACGGTGGTGATGTTGCGGCGCCTGTGTTTCGCGAAGTCGCTGAACAGATCCTGCCGGGCCTCGACGTGATGCCCGACATCGAAACGAAGTCGGCGCCGCAGTTGGTCGCGCAAGTTCCTGAAGATCCGGAACGGGCTGCGAAGCTTCGTGAAGAGCAGGAGAAGGCCGAACAGGAGAGGAAAGCCACAATGCCGACCGTGGATAACAACAGCGGACGAGGCGGTGAAGTTGTCTACGCAGTGGGCACGAAGAAAGCGATGCTGATGCCTGACTTGCGCGGCCGCAGTGTGCGCGACGTGGCGCGGACGTGCCAGCAACTCGGGTTGCAAGTGACAGCGCGCGGCGAAGGAAAGGTGTTCAAGCAAAGCCCGGCCGCGGGAACGGAAATTAATAGTGGCCAAACGATTTACGTCGATTTCGGAAGAATTCAATGACGCTGCCCCCGACCACAGATGAACAGATCTTTGAAGATGACGTACACTGTCGTATTGCCGACTGTCGAAGACGACTACGCGCGCAGGCGCGCAGCCAGCGATCAACTCTCCGGGCGCAAAATCATCCCCCACTACACATGCTGGACGAAGCCTCGTCAGATCGGGCGGAGCACCAGTCAGAGGAGCGAGAAGAGGCACTAATCACGTGAAGGTTGGGGAAGCCGCAGCTTTGATGGGCGCACAAGCGAAAGCTACAAGCGCCGAGTTGTTTGACAAACAGATTACCGATTATTCCATCGATTCGCGTTCTGTGGGCGCGGGCGAATTGTTCTTTGCGCTTTCGCAACCGGACTACGTCCGCGCCGGATTTAATGGCGAATTTGTCGACGGACACACGTTCATCGCGGACGCATTTGCGAAAGGTGCAATCGCGGCAGTCGCGCGTGCTGATCGCGTCAGCGGCGATGCAGAACTCGAAGCGCTCAGCGATCGCTTACTGCTGGTCGAGGACGCGATCGCTGCTTTGCAACTACTTGCGCATCGCGTGTACACGGCGTGGGGCAAACCTGTTGTCGCGATCACGGGCAGCGCTGGAAAGACGACGGCGAAAGAGTTGACGGCGCATGTTCTCCAGAGCGCCGGCCATCGCGTGTTGAAGAGCGAGCGCAACTACAACAACGGTCTGGGGCTCCCGTTATCAGTGCTGCGAATGGTGAGTGGCGATCTCGCGCCCGAGCAGTTTGATCTCGCAGTGTTGGAGATGGGGATGTCGTCGCCGACGCACGAGATTCAACGGTTGTGCCGGATCACGCCGCCGGATGTGGCGGTGGAGTTGATGGTGGCGCCGGTCCATCTCGAGTACCTGGGGTCGATCGAGAACATCGCCGCCGCGAAAGCGGAGTTGATTGAAGGTTTGAAACCGGAAGGCATCGCAGTGCTGAACGCCGACGACGCGCTGGTGATGCAGATGCGCGAGAAGCACAGCGGCCGCGCGTTGACGTTTGGGATCGATAACGTTGCCGACGTTTCGGCGAGAGATATTGACACCGGAACGCTTGGACAGATCTCGTTTCGCTTGCGCACGCCGTTGGGAGAGGCGCAGGCGTCACTCGCGATGAGCGGCCGTCACAACTTGAGCAACGCGCTGGCCGCCGCCGCCGTTGGTACCGCATTCGATCTACCGACTGAAGAGATCGCAGCGGCGTTGAAGACGGCGCAGTCGCCGAAGATGCGCGGGCAGATTTTTGATTTCGCGGCCGGGTTTACGGTCATCGACGACTCGTACAACTCGAATCCGCGATCGTTGCTGAACATGGTGCGCACGATGGCCGAGGCGCGCCAGGGGCGAAAGCGTTTGATCGTGATCGCCGGCGAGATGCTGGAGCTTGGTCCAGATGAAGTTTCGTTGCACCGCGCTGCCGGACGTGAGATCGCCGGCAACGGCGTGAACATGGTTTGGGGCGTGCGTGGTTTGGGGAAAGAAATCGCTGCGGGCGCCTCAGAGGCGGGAGTCGCGACGACGAGGTTTTTCAAGTCGTCGGACGATGCCGCTGCGGAAGTTGTCAGGGAGGTGAAAGAAGGAGACCTGATCTTGATTAAAGGCTCGCGCGGTGTTGCCACCGAGAAGGTGGTGAACGCCTTGCGTGCTCGTTTCCCGTTGGCAGGGGAAAAATGAGGCCTTGGTGCTTAGTGCTTTGTACTTTGTAAGCACCAGGCACTAAGTACAAAGAACAAAGCACTAAGTACAAAGTACCAGGCAAGCAGCGCACGCGAGATGATCTATTACCTTCTTTACGAGCTGGTTTTCAACCACTTCAAAGACAAAGATTGGTATCTCATAAAGGCGCTCAACGTCTTTCAGTACGTCACGTTTCGCACCGCTTACGCGACGATCACGGCGTTGCTGATCTCGCTTTTCTTCGGCGGCAAGCTGATCGAAGCGCTGCGCAAGTGGAACGTCGGACAACAGATCCGCGAAGAAGGTCCGCAGGGACACCAGGTGAAACGAGGCACGCCGACAATGGGCGGTGTGCTGATCGTCGGTTCGGTTGTGATCTCGACTCTCCTGTGGGCCAAACTCTCCAGCATCTATGCGTGGACCGCGATCATCGCGACGCTGCTGTTTGCCGCAGTCGGTTTCGTCGACGATTACTCGAAGATGGCGAAGCAACGCAGTCTCGGATTGACGGGGCGGCAGAAGCTGTTGGCGCAGGCGCTGGTGGCAGTGGGTGTTTGGGCGGTGCTCTACTTGACGGGGAAGTATTCGTGGAACGTGAGCATTCCGTTTTTCAAGGCCACTTCCGACCCGACCGGGCCGGCGTTTATCGGTCCTTATTTGTATCTGATCCTCATCGGGGTCGTGCTGCTCGGCTCGTCGAATGCGGTGAACCTGACGGACGGGTTGGATGGATTGGCGATCAGCGTGACTTTCATCGCAATGAGCGCGTTGACCGGGTTTACGTATCTCAGCAGCGATGCGCGTTGGGCTGCTTATCTCGATCTGACGCACCGGCCGGAAGCGGCGGAGTTGACGGTCTTTTGCGGAGCGATGGCCGGCGCGAGTCTCGGGTTTCTCTGGTACAACGCGCCGCCCGCGCAGGTGTTTATGGGCGACGTCGGGAGTCTCGCGATTGGCGGCGCGATGGGAACGGTCGCGGTGCTCACCAAGCAGGAGTTTATGTTGCTGATGGTGGGCGGCGTGTTCGTGATTGAGGCGCTTTCGGTGATGCTTCAGGTCAGCGTGTTCAAGATGACGAAGCGCACGACGGGCACTGGGCGTCGTTTATTTAAGATGACGCCGCTGCATCATCACTTTGAAATGCAGGATTGGCGGGAGTCGAAGATCGTCTTTCGATTTTTGATTCTGGCGATTCTGTTTGCGCTGCTGAGTTTGTCGACGTTGAAGCTTCGATGAGCAAGAAGGTTTTGATCATTGGTGCTGCAAGAAGCGGAATTGCGGCGGCGAGGTTTTTGTTGAATCAGGGCGCGACGGTGGCGCTGAACGATCGCAAGCCGTTGGAACAGTGGTCGCCTGAAGCGTTGGCGTTGAAAGAGTCGGGCGTGGGTTTGTTGCCGGGCGATCCGCCTGGCTGGTTACTGGACCAGATCGAGCTGGTGGTGGTTAGTCCGGGTGTTCCGGCAAACATCATTACGATTCGCTACGCGGAACGAGCA
>JAICGQ010000244.1 GCA_025923035.1 Pyrinomonadaceae bacterium
AGTAACCCGATGCGAGCTCAGATAATGAAGGAACTCAACGTAAAGATCGACGTCAACGTCAAACAGACCATGGCCGATCATTTTGTCAGCGCGCCTCAGATTGGACCTTTTTATGTCAAGTGAGATTGAGCCAAAACCCGGATCGGTTACGTTCCTGCAGTTTCATCAGCCCACGCTGGCTGCGGGAGATTACAAGATCACCGTCGAGCAGGCGGTGAAAGTTGACAAGACCGATGTCCGGCCGTTCTCCGAGACTAAACTATTTACGGTTGCGGGCGAGCGTTTTGAACTTAACCCGATCGACGTACTCGGCGTGTTCCCTCCCGAAGGTAACCTCGGCGAGCATTCAAACGTTTTGCCGCACATCATTCTCAGCCGCAGCACTCTGCCGTGGGAGCGATTTGCGGAGGTACGCTCGGGGGCTGCTACACAGACTCCTGCGGCCGGCAATACCAACATTCCGTGGCTCGCGCTGCTGCTTTTCGACGGAGATCACAATCCGAAACCCAAGACCGTGAAAGTAGCGGATCTGAAAGAGACGGGCACGAAGTTTCCCGACATTACATTGGAGATCGGGCAGCGCCTCGAGGATCTGGTCACCGTCATTGATGTCCCGCAAAGTCTATTGGAAGACATTATGCCGGCGGCAGAAGAGTTGAAGCTGTTGGCCCACGTGCGCCTCGGATTAGACACCGCAGGAAAACCTCTTGGCGAGGAGTTGGCGATCATCATCGCCAACCGTCTGCCGCAAAAAGGAAAGACCAGCACTGTTCATCTCGTCTCCGTCGAAGGTCGCTTTCGCGAGGTTGGGGGGAAGTATGTTTTCGATTACCAGTCAGACGTCGCGGGTGATCTGATTAGATTGGTGAGTCTCAAGAGTTGGAGCTTTGCGTGCGAAGACGAGAAGAAGGACTTCAAGGAGTTGCTGCTCGCGTTGAACGCCACGCCTACGACGTTACGGCTCCCTGAAGGCGCGCCGTCTGCTGAACAACTACTCGCAAGAGGATACGTACTCCTCCCGCACTACTACCGCGAAGGCGATGAAATTGCCTCCTGGTATCACGGGCCTCTGGTGCCTGGAAAGGTTTCGTCGCCGCTGCTACCCGGAGACAACGAGACTTCGCAATTCGTTTTGCCGGCGCGTTCGGCAGACGAATTGGTCCGATACGATACCGCCCTCTCGATGTTCGACGTCACGTACGCCGCCGCGTGGGAGTTGGGCCGGCTGCTGGCGTTGCAGGACAAGGATTTCTCAACCGGGCTTTACCAGTGGAAGCGCGAGTACGCGCAGCAACGGGCGCGGAAGAAACAAAGCGAGGAAAACCCGGATGTGCCGTATCAGTCTGCGATGGATGTCCTTGTTCCGGAAACGATCTTTGCATGGTTCAAGAGACTGAGAGGATTGGAGGGTGTGCCTTTCAACTACCTCGTTCCCGATGAGCGCATGCTGCCGGCGGAATCGATTCGTTTCTTTCACGTGGACCGCGCCTGGCTCGACTGTCTTGCGGATGGAGCGTTCAGCATCGGACGGGTGTCGAGTTCGGATTACGAGGCTGACGGATCTCACGGGCTGAAGAGTCCGGCGGTTGGACTGTCTCCTATGCTCACGGGGTTCTTGTTACGCTCGGAAGTGGTGTCGGGTTGGCCCGGGCTGCTTGTCGATGGCTATGCGGATGATGGCGGTAACAAACCGGTTCGAATGCATCGTATGGACCGCCTCTCGAAGGGAGTGTTGTTGTGCATCTTTTGGGGCGAGATACGCAGGGTGGATCTTCACCTGAAGGCTGAGACGCTCCACTTCGGTCTGTCGCGAAGCGGAGACGGCTTCGCGAAGCAGCCTCGCGACTTAAAAGGTGTGCCATTGAAGAACCAGGTCAAGCTGCAAGCCGCGCATTGGCGTAAGCAGTCGTCGAGAACGCTGAGCGTCGTTGAATTGGCAGAGCTTGTGAGGAAACAACTCACGAACCCACCACCCCTGAGCTCCGCACTGTTCGCGTTGCAGATGGTGGAAGGCGTTGACAACATCGTCTTCGCCGCGAAATAAGTCGCCGCGAAATAAGTCTTAATATCCGTGTTTCCAATGATCTGGAAACACGGATTAAGACCTATTTGAACGGTTGGGTTAATGAATAATGGTGTCGTCCTCGCGCGCCATCGTCGAAGCGCGGCCGTTCATCCCGGGCTTCAGCACGACCTTGATGCAGTTGTCCTGTTTGTGCTTGAAGATCTCGTAGCCGTGCGCCGCATCTTCAAGCGACATCGTATGCGTCACGACGAAGCTCGGATCGATGTCGCCGTTTTCGATCAACTGCAACAGCGGACGCATGTAACGTTGCACATGGGCCTGCCCTGTCCTGATTGTCAACGAGCGGTTCATCACCGAACCAATCGGGAACTTGTCGATAACCCCTCCGTAAACACCGATCACCGAGATGATTCCGCCGTTGCGACAACACATGATCGCCTCGCGTAACGCATGTGGCCGATCAGTTTCAAGCATCATTGCTTGTTTGATGCGATCGTAGGCGTGAATCGCACCCGGGGCGTGAGCTTCCATGCCGACGTCGTCAATGCAGGCATCAGGCCCGCGTCCCCCGGTCATCTCCATCAACGCCTCGTAAACGTTCGTCTCGTTGTAGTTGATCGTTTCGGCGCCACCGGCTTGGGCCATCTGCAAACGCTCGGGCACCATGTCGATAGCAATCACTCGCTCCGCGCCTAAAAGAAACGCACTGCGAATCGAAAACTGTCCGACCGGTCCACATCCCCAAATGGCGATTGTGTCGCCCGGTTTGATGTCGCACATCTCAGCGCCCATGTACCCGGTGGGAAATATGTCAGACAGGAAGAGCACCTGTTCGTCCGTCAAACCACTCGGGACCTTGATCGGTCCAACGTCGGCAAACGGCACGCGCGCATACTCAGCCTGACCTCCGGCATAACCGCCGGTCAGATGCGAGTAACCAAAAATGCCCGCCGCAGCATGGCCGAACATTTTCTCGCCCATCCAGGCGTTTGGATTCGAGTTCTCGCAAAGCGAAAACATCTGTTGCTTGCAAAAGAAGCACCTGCCGCAGGAGATCGGGAAAGGAACGACCACGCGATCGCCGACCGCCAGATTCGTCACCTCCCGGCCAACCTCAACCACCTCACCCATAAACTCATGACCCAGGATGTCTCCTGCGACCATCGTGGGAATGAAGGCGTTGTACAAGTGCAGATCGGAGCCGCAGATCGCGGTCGATGAAATTTTTACGATGGCGTCGCGCTGGTTGAGGATCTGAGGATCGGGAACATCCTGAACCGACACCATAGTTTTTCCCATCCAACAATTTGCTCTCACTGTTGAATCCTCCTTCCCGCGAATGGTTCCTCGGCTGATCTACCTAATGGTCGTTCACCCGCCGGCACTTGCGGCGGCAGCGACTCAGCGCGTTCGAGTTCGCCAGGAGCCGGAGGCTGTGCGGGACGCTGATCGAAATATCCCACGCCGAAGATCGTTGCGTCTGATACAACAACCTCGCCGAGTTCGATGACTTGCTTGAAGCGCCGTAGATCGTCTTCGAGTTGCTGGTTCGGTTCCTCGCCGAACAGCTTCGCAACTGTTGCACCGACCACACCGCCTGGCGGGTTATATTGAATGTTTACCTTGATGATCGTGCCGCGTCCGCCGGCAGCGGCTTCGAATCGAACGGCCCCGGCGTTGTCGACGTCGGAGTTTTCCAGTGAACGCCATGTGATCACTCGACCGGGTTCGTCCGCGACGATCATCGCGTCCCATTCCACCTTCATGCCGGCCGGACCTTTGGCGATCCAGTGCGAACGTCCTTCACCCAGTTCAGTGACGGACTCGAGATGTTCCATGAAGCGCGGAAGATTGGTGAACTCGCGCCAGAATCTGTAAACCTCCTCGGGTTGCGCATTCACGATGCACGACGCGCTCGCGTGGACGCCTTTCTTCCCGCCGCTCAGTTGCTTCGCGGCGATGACGTCGAGAGCTGTCACTGCGAGTACATTCGCAGTCGCAAACGTGATGCGTCCTGTTTTTGCATCGGGTGCAGTGCAGGCGATACCCAGGCTGGTAAGATCCATCACGTCACCTGCGACGCGCGACCACATAGCTTGCGCCGGGTTTTTCTGCGCGAAGATGCCGATGCCGGAAGCGATCTCACGCAGTCCGTACAAACGGATCATTCCCGTCCGTCGTGGCGAAACACCGGAGATGCTGGCGATGAATTTCGGGGCCAATAGTTCAGTTATTCCGAGTCCCAAACTGAACCATCCCAAACCTCTCGCTAAACGTTTTCCGTTTTCTGAGGGAAGTCCGGGTTGGAACCGTTGGGAACTGTAATTTGTTGCGTTTGAAAGCGAAGTGTCTTGCTGTCTTGCGGCCATGTGTTGCCCCCCTTGTGCGATGTATTTTGTTAACCACAGATTACACGGATGATCCGCGTAATCTGTGGTTTCCGTGTTGCAATTACTTCACGCACTGTCTCGGTCGCATGAACTTCGAGAAAACATAGTTCGCAACGTTTGTTCCGACAGACTGTCCAGCCACGTTGTCGAATGTGAAATGGATGCCACCGTACACACGCGCGCGCGCCTGCTCGTCAGCCATCGCTCCGAAGCCTGCGTACGAACGAGTCGCACCACCTGCTCCAGTCCACGTATGATCGAAACGAATATCGTCGCGTCCAAAGAACAACGCGAGAATCGTCGACTGCGACGTGCCGATCGCCGCCATGTTTCCGGCGTACGACGGATACGGCGGACTCTGAATCAATGACGACCACTCAGGGTCAGGCGAAGTCGCCGCATTGCCGTCTTCGTCAGCGCGGCGAATCGCCGTGACCGGACGCCACAAGCCGTGCTCAAACTTGCTGGCGAACGTGGTTTGCAACGCGTCGTGTAGCGAGATGTTTGTCAGTGCAAACAAGCGCGCTCTTTCGACGGTTGAAATCTCCTGGGCTAAGGAGACCGTGCGCGCTACGTTGTTCCAAACAAGCAGGAAGTTCGTAGGCGTGCCGACGTTGGCCCAGAGGCGCGCCACCAGGGACTGATCCGCAGTACGTGTCACACTATTCAGCGATCCGATCTCCTTGACTTCGTTTAGATCAGCAGCGTACTGCGCGCTCGTCATCGCAGGTGGCGGATTCGGCGCGAACTGCGTCGCCGAAGAGATGGCAAACGGGATTACAGACGGGTAGTGCGTAAAGGTTGCCGCCGCATTCGCCGGAGGCGCTGGTTGCCAGTTACCCGGAGTGGTCGGCAAAGTGTAAGGCGGCGGCGTAACATTCCAGCCATCATTCGCGCGGGCCGAGAGCATGCGCTCGGCAACGATCTGTCCGACACGAATTCCTTGCTGAACTCGATTTTCCTCGATGCCCTGAAGCGAGATCGCGAGCTGTGCGTCGAAGACCGCCACTCGCGTCGGGTACAACGCCGCTAAGACGTCGCGAGCAGCCTGCGCGGCCGCCGCTTCGATCGAGGCGTTTTGCGATCCCGGAACGTCCGTCAAATACGGCATGTAACTGCCGTCGATGGAGTTCGCGGCGTCGAACATCGCCGCGTGCATCATCGCGTAACTTCGCACGGGCATGATCGTCGCCGGATGTTGTCCGGGAGTAAGAATGGTTTCCATCAACACGCGGTTCCATTGCAGGACGACGTCCTCCTGAAACACGGGTGCGTTCGTTGTGGCTGTATGAGAAGCCCACGCATGAGCCTGGGCGCAGATTAAGATTGCGATCGCAAGAAGACATTTAACAAAGCGCGTATTCATCTCTCTCTCCTTCGTGATAAAAGTTCACTCGCATATCGCGTGGAAACTAGGTCAGGAGTTACGAGAAGGTACTTAGAAACCCGCTGAATCTTTCTGAAAGAGTTTCTGAAAGTCCTCTATGTCAGTGCAGACAAAGCACTTATACGAATTTGGACCTTTCTGCCTCGACGCCGCCAAGCGGCGGTTGTTGCGCGACGGCGAGGTGGTGAAACTGACGCCGAAGGCGTTTGAAACGCTGCTGGCGCTCGTTGAGCAGCAGGGAAAGACGGTCGAGAAAGAGGAGTTACTAAAGCGGGTTTGGGCGGGACTGGTCGTTGAGGAAAACAATCTCAACCAATGCATCACCACCCTGCGGAAGTCGCTGGGCGACAGTCGCGAGAAGAGCGAGTACATCGCCACCATTCCCGGAGTTGGTTACCGTTTTGTCGCGGAAGTCAGGGAGATTGAACTTGAGAACAGTCAGGAAGGGGGCAAGCAAAGCGCGCCCCCGCTCGGTGACAGCGGGGGCGTTGCCCCCTTCCCGACTGTTCCTGGCGACCAACCGGGTCGAAGCCTGCGCCGCGCGGTTCGTTACGGATTGTTAATTCTGGTGCCGTTGGTCGGGGTGGCGGTTATTGGTTACGCAGTGATCAGCCGCAAGAGGTCGCCGCCGCCACCGTCGCGACCGGCCGTTTTGTCGATCATGGTGTTGCCGCTCGATAATCTTTCCGGCGATCCGAGTCAGGAATACTTCGCCGACGGCGTTACCGACGCGCTCATCGGCGATCTCGCGAAGTTACCGGGATTGCAGGTCATCTCGCGCACGTCGTCGATGCATTATAAAGGCACGAAGAAATCGCTGCCGGAGATCGCGCGTGAGATAAAAGTGGACGCCATCGTCGAAGGTTCCGTGCAACGTTCAGGCGATCGTGTTGTGATTCGGGCCCAGTTGATTCAGGCGGCAACAGATCTTCATCTTTGGGTGCAGACTTACGAGCGTTCCATGCGCGACGTTCTTGATGTGCAAAGCGAGATCGCGCAGACGATCGCACGACAGGTCCAGATTCAGATGACACCCGCCGATCAGGCGCGTCTGACTACTCGACACCCGGTCAGTCCGAAAGCTTTCGACGATTATCTTCAAGGCCGCTATCTCTATTGGAACCGGCGCACCGAAGAGAACCTCAACAAAGCCATCGTCCATTTTCAGAACGCTATCAAGGAAGACCCGGCTTACGCGCTGGCCCACGTTGGGTTAGCTGATTGTTATAACGCGTTGGGGATCGTCCAGATCGGCGCCTTGCCGCCACAGGAGGCGCGCCGGCTCGCGCAGGAGAACGCCAACAAAGCACTCGCACTCGATCCCTCGCTCGCTGAAGCTTACACGGCCCTCGGTTATGTTAAGCACTACAATTGGAACTGGACGGAAGCCGAGCAGGACTTCAAACGCGCCATCGATCTGAATCCGAGCTACGCGAACGCGCACAACTTTTATGCCAGCTTCCTGATGTCGCGCGGCCGCGTGGACGAATCCATTGCCGAGTCAAGTAAGGCGCGCGAACTGGATCCGTTCTCGCTTTCCATCAGCGCACAACGAGGTTTTCTGCTGGAGAACGCGCGTCGCTACGACGAAGCGATCGAGCAACTTCGCGCCGTCATCGCGATGGATCCGAATCACTACCAGGCGCACTGGTTTCTCGGCCACACGTACGCCGCGAACAAACAGTTCGACCAGGGAATCGCCGCGGCGCAAAAGGCCGTTGATTTGTCAGAACGCGCGCCCGGCGCACTCGGTATGCTCGGCTTAGCGTATG
>JAICGQ010000245.1 GCA_025923035.1 Pyrinomonadaceae bacterium
ATCAACCCGGCGGCAAACTCGCCGTTCCGTTTCCAGTACTCTGTCGGCCTGACACTCAAACGCATCGCCGACGGTTCGGAGATCAAGATCGAAACACCACCCGGCGCGAAGATCAGCGGAATCGAATGGAGTGAGAACGGAAAACACTTTGCCTTCCTCAACACGACCGCAAACCGCGTCGAACTCTGGATCGGCGACACTGCAACCGGAAAGATTCGCAACCTCCGAGGCATCGCCGTCAACTCCGCGCTCGGCAATCCACTCGGCTGGATGCCTGACAATCGTCACTTGCTGGTCCAACTCATCCCGGCAAACCGCGGCGCCGCACCCGCAATGCCCGCGGTTCCACCTGAGCCAAACACACAGGAGAGTTCCGGCCGCCCTGGTCCAGTGCGCACGTACGAAGATCTACTGAAGAGCCCGCACGACGAAAACCTCTACGAGTACTACGCAACGTCGCAGTTAGCACTCGTCGACTCCGTCAGCGGACGCGCCACTCCGTTCGGACAACCTGCGGTCTTCTTATCAGTTGACGCGGCGCCCGGCGGTCATCACGTGCTCGTCACTCGCGTGCATCGTCCTTTCTCGTATCTGTTTCCCGACTCGGCTTTTCCGCGAGACGTCGAAGTGTGGGACACGAAAGGCAAACTCGTTTACAAAGTCGCGAGCCTGCCGCTAGCCGACCAGGTTCCGATCAACGGCGTGCCGACTGGACCACGTTCGGTGCGCTGGCGACCGGGCGAACCTGCGGCACTCGTTTGGGTGAAAGCATTGGACGACGGCGATCCGCGAAAAAAGGTGGCCCATCGCGACAGCGTGCTGACGCTCAAGGCGCCGTTCGCAGGCGAACCGGTCGAGTTGTTCAAGACTGAACATCGCTTCGCCGCCGGCGGCTTCGGCGAAAAGGGCGGGTTGATCTATTTCACCGATTTCGATCGCGACAAACGCTGGCAACGAACGTTCATCTTCTACATGGACAAGCCGGACGTCGCGCCGAAACTCGTTTTCAGTCGCAACCAGCAGGATCGCTACAACGATCCCGGCACCCCCGTGACACGCGTCGTCTCGGGCCAACGCGCGATCATGCAAAACGGTGATTTCATTTACCTGACCGGCACCGGCTCGAGTCCCGAAGGTGATCGCCCGTTCCTCGATCGACTCAACTTGCAAACGCTAAAAACCGATCGTCTCTTCCGCAGCGACGCCGACAGCTACGAAGCAGTCGCCGCATTGCTAACTGACGACGGCAAACAGTTTCTAACGCGACGCGAGTCGCCGACTGAAGCGCCAAACTACTTCGTCCGCACCGTGAGCGATCCCGCGAATCCGACGCACTCGGCAATAGGCCGTCGACCGCTGACGCAGTTTCCCGATTCCACGCCGCAATTGCGTGGCATCAAGAAGCAGTTGATTACGTACAAACGCGCGGACGGCGTCCAATGCTCGTTCACGCTTTACCTGCCGCCGAATTACAAACCCGGAACGAGACTGCCAACTGTCGTGTGGGCTTATCCGCTCGAGTTCACCGACGCCGGCACTGCTTCGCAGGTCGCCGGCTCGACGCAGAAGGCGACCACGATCGGCGGCGCTTCGCATCTATTCTTCCTGCTCGAAGGCTACGCCGTACTCGACGACGCGACGATGCCGATCGTCGGCACTCCGGAAACAGTCAACAACACTTACGTCGAACAGATCACGATGAGCGCGAAAGCCGCGATCGACAAAGCGACTGAACTCGGCGTTACCGATCCGGAACGAGTCGGCGTTGGCGGTCACAGCTACGGTGCGTTCATGACGGCGAACCTGTTGGCCCATACAGATCTGTTTCGCGCCGGCATCGCACGCAGTGGTGCTTACAACCGCACTTTGACGCCGTTTGGTTTTCAGAACGAGCGTCGCACGCTGTGGGAAGCGCCCGAGATGTATTTGAAAGTCTCGCCTTTCATGTTCGCGTCGAAGATCAACGAGCCGATGCTGATGACCCACGGCGAGGTGGATGACAACACCGGCACGTTCCCGATTCAATCGGAACGCATGTACCAGGCATTGAAAGGACACGGCGCAACAGTACGGCTAGTGATGCTGCCGCACGAGGCGCATGGTTATGCCGGACGCGAGAGTATCGAACACGTGCTGTACGAAATGATCACGTGGTTCGACAAGTACGTGAAGAACGCGTCGCCACGATCGAAGCAGGATCCGAGCACGGCTCAAAAGTAGTTTTTGATCAACTCGATCTGTGGAGTTGAATCGTCGGGTAACACGACTGTGACGACGTCGAACCGGTAGGATTCATTTTCCAGCTCGAACATACGGCGGTAGGCTCGCGCAGCACGCGCAACCTGCCGCCGTTTGCGCAAGTCGACGTTTACCTGCGGCGGCGCAAACCAATCCGAAGCGCGTGTTTTCACTTCGACGAAGCAAAGCGTTTCGCCGTCGTAAGCAATGATATCGATCTCGTTGTTGACGACTGCGCCGCGGAGATTTCGGCCGACAGGTAGCGTGAAGTTTGCGGCGAGAAGACGATAGCCACGTTGTTCGAGATACGCGGCGGCGTAAGCTTCACCGAGTTTGCCGAGTTCAATGCGAGGTGAGGATGACATTCGTTTTGTACTTTGTTCTTTGTGCTTAGTGCTTTGTTCTCAGGCGCGACCGCTCCGATTCAAGTAACAGAAGCGATGGCGAACAAAGAACAAAGAACCAAGTACAAAGTACGTTATGCGTCGCGATCGTAGGCGACTTTCAACCAGTGTTTGACCTCGTCGTCGACGTCGTCGACTGAACTGATCGGGATCCGGTGAGTGATCCGGTCTTTCTTCGCGAAACCTCCGGTTTCGATCAAACGACCTTTCGCTTTCATATCGCCTAGCGCAAAACCCATGTCGATGCGAGTTCGCGTAGTCGGTTTGATCTGCGCGAAGACGTGGTTGCGATAAAGCGGTACGATCGTTTGGCACGGACACGCCTTCGCTTCCTTGCCGGTTTTTAGACCAAGCTTCAACAGCTTTTCATAGATCGGACGCAGGCCTGCTTTGCCGCCTGAGAACATCTTGTCGACGTCGCGTTCCGCCTGTTGTAAATAACGATCCGGATCACCAGCTTCCTCACCTTTTCCAACAGAACGTTCCGCAAGCCACCACGCGGTGTTCGTGCCGAGACCGTGTTCTTCCTTCAGCCACGTGCGCCGTTCTTTTTCGTCTGCGGGACCTGACTTCTTGATGTGTTTGAGCCACTCTTCGAGGCTGCGGCCGGTTTTCTGCTTCAGTTCGCCGACCCATTTCCGGGTCATGAGTACGCCGGGATGAACGCTATAGATCGATTTCATGGCGGTAAAGATATCGTAAGCGCTTGACGTTACGCTTCTTGAAAATTGCTTTGAACGCGTGGGCTAGTCGCGACCGAAATCCGCGGTGGGCAGAAACTTCGGCGGGCGGCGGGCGTTGGTCGCTTGCTCAAACGCGTAAGCGATCCTGATCAGCGTTGGCTCACTGTACGCGCCGGCGAAGAACGAAACGCCCACGGGCAAACCGTGGACGTATCCGGCTGGTACAGTAATGTGTGGGTATCCCGCGACTGCTGACGCTGAAGAGTAACCGCCAGTAAAGTGATCGCCGTTCACCCAGTCGGTAGGCCATGGTGGTCCACCAGTAGGAGCCACCAGCGCATCCAGCCGGTGCTTCTTCATGATGAAGTCGATGCCTTGCGTTCGAGTGAGCAAGCGGTTCTTGCGCAACGCCTGAAGATACTTTGGATCGGTGAGTGGTCCCTTGGCCTGCGCCTTTTCGAATATATCCTGGCGGAAGTACGGCATCTCCAACCTCGCGTTTCGTCCGTTGTAATCGATTAGCTCTTTAAGCGAACGAACCGGCGCTGAAGCTCCCAGGCCTTGTAGGTACGCATTCAGATCGGCTTTGAACTCATACAACAACACTTCAAATTCCGAATCATCGAATTTACCGGTGGTAGGAATATCCGCGGGATTGATAAGGTCGGCGCCGAGTCCGGCCAGCACGTTCAAGACTTCGCTCATCAACACGCCGACGTGCTCGTTGAAATCGAAATGCTTACGCGCCACTCCTATGCGCAGCCCTCTCAACCCACCCTTGTCGAGAAACTTTGTGTAATCGGTGTACGCCTTGCCGCGGCTCTGCGCCGTCGTCTTGTCGCGCGGATCTTCGCCGGTCAAAGCGCCGAGAATGATCGCGGCGTCCGTGACAGTTCGCGCCATTGGACCAGCCGTGTCCTGGCTGTGCGAGATCGGAATGATTCCGGAGCGGCTCACCAGACCGACGGTTGGCTTGATGCCGACGAGAGAATTTGCCGACGAAGGGCAGACGATCGATCCGTCAGTCTCAGTGCCGATCGCGGCGGCGCAAAGATTCGCCGACGGTGCGACACCCGAACCCGAGCTCGATCCGCAGGGATTTCGATCAAGCGCGTACGGGTTTTTTGTTTGCCCACCGCGAGCGCTCCAGCCGCTCGACGATTTCGTCGAACGAAAGTTGGCCCACTCGCTGAGATTTGTTTTGCCGAGGATCACCGCGCCGGCGTCGCGCAGTTTCTTCGCAACGAATGCATCCTGAAACGGCTTCGCGCCGATCAGGGCGAGCGATCCGGCAGTGGTCATCATGCGATCCTGCGTGTCGATGTTGTCTTTGATCAGGATCGGAATGCCGTGCAGTGGACTGCGCGGACCTCGCTCTTTGCGTTCGCGATCGAGGGCGACGGCGATCGCTTCCGCATCAGGGTTGAGTTCGATGACTGACTTTAGCGTCGGGCCTTTTTTGTCGATCTCGTTGATGCGATCCGTGTATTTCTCGACGAGCGACTTCGCGGAGTATTTGCCGGACTGCATTGCGCGTTGCAGATCCGGAATGGTGAGTTCGTCGAGCTCAAATGCCGGGGGCGTCAAGGCTGCGGCCGGTTTGGTAACTGCAACCGCCAGCACCGAGGCAGTTGTTTGTAGAAAGTTTCGACGCTTCATTGAGGGCGGTGGTTTTAGTTTAGTTTGACTTTGAACGAGTTAAAGAAACGATTGGTTGTTAGCTCGTCTTCCTGGTCCTTTGGATAACCGATAACGATTTGATAAGGCCGGCGACCCACCATGTAGACGCGCGACTTGAAGATCCGGTCAGAAGTCTCTGCCACAAACTCGAGCGCCTGGTAACCGTCGATCGTCAGCGGGCGGGTGCTCACGAGAGTCGCTTTGATGCCTTTGACGAAGTTGTCGCGGTTTGCGGCGAGCTCACTTTGCTTGTTGAAGTTGAAACTCGGATCGTAGTCAACCCAGCCGATGAGATAAACGTTTTGTGTATCGCGGACGATGAACAGGTGAGTGGTATATGGACCATGTTCGCTTTGCGTCGTTTCGGTCTTGTCGGTGGGCATCTCCGGCATCAGGACGGAGAAGCGGCCTATCTCTGACGTAAACCTTATCCAGCCCGCATCCTTCGGATCTGAGGTGGTGCGAGGCGTCGTAGTTGGCGTCGTTGGCGGCGGATTCGTTGGACGTCTGGGAGTATGTTCCTGGGCGGCGACAGCGGCACTGAGGCCCAGTGTAATGAACAGGATGGCGACCAATCGGCTCATGTTGAAATCCCCTTCAAGAGTGCTCAAGAACTCACAGGCTTATACCACGGATCGACCGCAGATGACACGGCTTTGAACGCCTTGTAAGCTATCGAAGTTCATGGAAACTAAAAACACACAGGTGGCGATCGTGGGCCGCCCCAACGTCGGGAAATCCACGCTTTTTAATCGCCTCATCGGCGAGCGCCGCGCAATCGTGGGCGACGAGCCGGGCATCACGCGCGACCGCATTTACGGTCAGGTCGAATGGTCGGGAAAGAAGTTTTCACTGATCGATACCGGCGGCATCGTGCCGGACGACGACGCGGTGATTCCGGCGAATATTCTGAAGCAGGCGGGAGTGGCGATTGACGAGTCGCAGTTGCTGGTGTGGGTGGTTGACGCGCGTGCGGGTATTACGCAACTCGACGAAGAGCTCGCGGCGCTGCTGCGTTCGACCGGAAAGCCGGTGCTGATCGCGGCGAATAAAACCGACTCGGCAAAACAGGAAAGCGAGAGCACGGAGTTTTACCGCTTCGGTTTCGACGACGTGTTTCCGATCTCGGCGGAACAGGGAATTGGGGTCGGTGAACTGCTGGATCGCATTATCGAAACACTCGAACACGAGACAGTCGAAGATGCAGAGCCGGTCGCGCACCGTGAATTACGACTCGCCATTGTCGGTCGTCCGAACGTCGGCAAATCGTCGTTGTTGAACCGCATAATCGGCGAAGATCGCGTGATCGTTTCACCGGTCGCCGGAACGACCCGCGACGCGATCGACACGGTCCTCAACACGCCCGAACGAAACTTTCGGATCGTCGATACCGCGGGCATACGTCGCAAAGGCAAGACCGACGAGATGGCGGAGAAGTTGTCGGTCATCATGGCGCGCAAGAGTCTTGAACGGGCCGACGTCGCAATCGTGATCGTTGATGCGGAAGAAGGTGTTACCGCGCTCGACGCGAACATCGCGGGATACGCGCTCGATGCGGGTTGTTCGATCATTATCGCCGTCAACAAGTGGGACGCCGTTAAAGATAAGGAAACAAACACGGCGATCGAGTTTGAACGCAGCTTGCGCGACAAGATGAAGTTTCTGGACTGGGCGCCGGTGATCACGATCTCGGCGTTGACCGGACAACGAGTGGATCGCATCCTGCCGCTGGTTTTGAAAGCTGACGAGGCGCGGAACAGGCGAATTCCCACGTCGCAATTGAACGATTTTTTCGAAAGGGCAGTGGCGCAACCGCGTGGCGGAAGTGCCCCGTCGCCTGGAAAGAGCGGGTATTCGCGGTTGAAAGTTCAGTATTTGACGCAGGTCGGAGTGCGGCCGCCGACGTTCGTGGTGTTCACCTCAGGTGGCAAACCGGGACTGCACTTTTCCTACGAACGCTACCTCCAGAATCGACTGCGCGAAGAGTTCGACTTCTTCGCCACGCCGTTGCGAGTCATTGAAAAACACAAGCAGAAACCAAAACGATAATTGCAAACGATGATTAAACGGCCGCCGTTACGATTCGAAATCCAGGCACAGGACGGGGAGGCGCGTGCGGGTGTTCTGACTACGCGTCGTGGGCAGATTGAGACGCCGGTTTTTATGCCGGTCGGTACCGCCGGCACAGTGAAAGGTATTCGTTTCGAGGAGCTCGAATCGGAGGATCTCAACGCGCGGATCATTCTGGGCAACACATATCATCTGTGGTTGCGTCCGGGTATCGACGTGATCAGAGCTGCAGGAGGATTGCACCGGTTCATCGGCTGGGACCGCGCGTTGTTAACTGATTCGGGCGGTTTCCAGGTCTGGAGTCTCGGCGATCTGCGCAAGATCAGCGAAGAGGGAACGGAGTTTCGCTCTCACGTTGACGGTTCGCTGCGATTCTTATCGCCGGAAGTGTCGATGGAAGTCCAGGCCGCACTCGGTTCAGACATCGTGATGGCATTTGACGAGTGCGCCCCG
>JAICGQ010000246.1 GCA_025923035.1 Pyrinomonadaceae bacterium
GCCAATAACGGCCGCATTACTCCTTCCAGTGCACTTTGGTCCAGAACTGCGGATCGAAGAGTTTTGGATCCAACTTCACGTCCGCACGAATCTCCTTTCAGTCGTCACATCTTGCCGTCGAGGACGAAGATCACTTCCGGCGCAATCACCGCCAGGTTTTTGATACTTGTTGAACTGAGTCTCCTGATGTGCGGCGAGGCTCCGCCTCGCCGGCTAGCCTGGAATTTGGCAGTGCCGCCCTCGGTTCGGGCTATGCCCCAGTGTTTATCGGGCCATAGGCCGAACCAGGGGCATAGCCCCAATTGCGATTTCACAACTACGGCGAGGCCTAGCCTCGCCTGTCGATCAGGGCGGCGAAGCCGCAACGAATAGACTTTTGGGGCAAAGCCCGTCGGAAGCGGCCGGCAAAATCAGCAGAGAAGTTGCGAGTATGAGAAAGAAATACTTCAGTGCTGCCCCTCGTTGGTATCACGGATTCAGAAAGCTATACCGTGAATAGTCCAGGGCCCAGGTGTTTTCTGCCGGACCCCACCAGCCGAAGTAGTTCCACGAAGCACTGTCAAAGCCAGTGCCGGAAGTATTTCGTTTGGTGACTATCGTCCACCCATTGTACGCCGAGACGATGTCCTTGTAGCCATCGCTGTCGTAATCCATGACCCAGGTATACTGCGGGCCACCCCACTGATTCGTGACCGGCCAATCTACCGAAGTGAAACCGCTTCCCGTTGAGAGTTTCATGCGTACGTTGCCGGCATCACCGGAGGCGAAGTCTGCGCGGCCATCGCGATTGAAGTCTGCGACCCACGTGTAAGCTGCGCTGCCCCACGTGGCGGCGACACTCCAGTTCTGGCTGGAAAACCCTGAACCCGTTGAGATCTTCATGCGAACGACGCTGCCGCTGGCGGAGGCAATGTCGTCTCTACCATCGTTATTGAAATCACCGACTCTGGTCCAAGCGCCGGCGGCCCAGTCGTTAGTCACATTCCAGGTCTGGTTTAAGAAATGTGTTCCGGTAGAAAGATGGACGCGTACCGAACCACCAATGGCCGACGCGATGTCGTCTTTACCATTGCCATCGAAATCGCCGACCCAAGTGTAATCACTGCCGCCCCAGAGCGGACCGGTCCAGGGCGCGAACGGGATCTGAACGGTGGTAATGGACCATGTCTGACTGGTGAAGCCGCCGCTTGAATTCGACAGCTTCATATAGACAACGCCGCCTGATCCGGAGGCGATGTCATCCTTACGATCGCCGTTGAAGTCACCGACCCAGGTCCATTCGGGGCCGCCCCATTCATTGGTTACCGCTTTCGGGCCAAAATGGTCCAGGCACTGCGAGCCACCAGGAAAGATGGTGTTTGGATCGGTCGTTTTGATCAGTATCCAGGGCCCATGGGGCGAGGCAAGGTCCAAGACGCCGTTGCCGTTGAAGTCGCCACGGCGGATGTAGCTGGTCCCGCCCCAGGCCTGGATACCCTGGACCGTTGTGGGGTTCTCACAAACAGCCGTCGCGAAGAGGTTGTTACCGAAGTCGTTGTCGTAGTTTGTGCCCAGTTGATTCGAGCCGTCTAAAGTAATGATTCGTGGATTGTTGTCGCCGTAGGCTGTAAGAGTTGGAGCAAGAGACAACACTCCCGTGACAAACCAGCACCATATCTTCTTCATTTCAGGACTCCTTTAATTTTGTGATTGTCGGGAGAATGGGCTGGGAGGGGTTAGTGATATACCACAGCCAGTGAGGCGTTTCAAGAATCCCGAAGCGTGAATCGCGACCGTGACGAGCTAGTTTGTGACAGCGATACCGAAGACGTGTTTTTGTCCGCGTATGACGATCATCCTGCCTGAGATCGCGGGACCGGTCATCACGACCACTCACACCCGATCCGTTTTGTTCGCGGAAGGATGGTCAGTTCTGCGAGTGTGCGATTGACGAGAATGCGATGCAGAGCACGAGTGCAATCAATAACTTCATAAAGCTTTGTTCCCGGTTACTTCTTTTTCTTCTTGTCGATGTACTCCTTCGCGAACTCTGTCAGGCGGGCGTTGTTGTTCAATCCGATTCGATTGGCTTCTTCTAACGCCTTCTCGTATTCCCATCCGTCGCGCACGACGCGACGAATCAACCAGAAGGCGCCGACGCGAGTCGCCACTGCGCAGTGAATGAACACTGGTCCATGCTTGAGCTGCTCGTCGGTGAGCGTGAGAAAGTCATCCGCGTCCAGTTCGTCCGGCGTTTGGAAGTCGACGGGAATGTTGAAATAGCTCATCCCCAGCTCTTTGACTTTTGCTTCTTCCCGTTGAGCTTGATGTTCGGCGGGAGCGCGCAAGTTGATCACGACTTTGATGCCGGCGTCTTTGAGCTTGGCCAGGTGCTCGAGCCAGGGCTGACCGCCGGTCCAAACCTGATCGTTGAGCTTGAGGAAACGAGGAATTCCGGTGACCTCGCTCATGGCCGCGGTCTTTTCGATCAACACCATATCGCAAGCCGGACAGTTGCCGGGCGCGTCATGCGGCGTGCCGTCGTTGCTGCATCCGCAGGGAGGACATACGAATTGCTTCTTTTCCTGCGCTGCCCTGGCTAGAGTCAGAGTTGCGAGCGTGAACGAACCTGCGACGACAAACTCTCTTCGGTTCATTTGGGTTGTCCTTTCGATCGCTAGTCGTGAGCAGTCTAGCGACATCGATTCCGTATTGGGGGATGTTTGCAGTGAAATGGCGTCAGGTTGGGAGGAATTGGGGGAAACTGGTGACGAAATGTTTGCCTCACTTTCGGGGCTTAGTTATTCCTGCGTAGCCCCAGCAACACGCTCAGGCTGTTGCCTTCTGAGTTACTCGTCACGATGTCCGTTGCACCGTCGGCGTTGAGGTCGGCTGACGTGAATCGCCATGCGCCAGGTCCGACCGGGATCGACGACGCCGGTTTGAATGTACCGCGACCATCACCCAACAGCACGCGTATCTTGTCGCCCGTGGTTGCGACGATGTCCATCGACGCGTCGTGATTCACGTCTGCGATGGCTACTTCAAGAAAGGCAGCTCCGAAGTCGAATGGAGATCCGGTTGCTTCGGTAAAACCGCCGCGACCGTCGCCGATCATCACCGTCAATGCGTTTATTTCGTGATGCGTGGCGACGATGTCAGCTTTGCCGTCACGGTTTAGATCCGCGATCGCAGCAAACCACGGTTCGCCGGTACGGATCGGGAGTTGGTGTGGTGTGAAGCTGCCTTTGTTGTTTGATAAGAGCAACGTGAGCGCGCGACTCAACGGCAGTTGTTCGCGGCGTGATGGGCCAGTGGCGCTCGCGGTGGCGACGATGTCGGGCCAGCCGTCGTTGTTGACGTCGCCGAGGCCGAATGGGTATGGGCTTGGACCAACGGGGAACGACTTCGCAGCGAGTGTAAAATTACCGCGGCCGTCGCCGAATGCGATTGAGATATCGTTGTCGGCGTTGTTGCAGGTGATCAGATCGAGTTTATTGTCACGGTTCATGTCCGCGACGGCCAGACCGTGAGTATGCGGATGCTGGCCGGTGGGTTTCATGGAAAATGGTGAATTCGGCGCCTTGCTGAGACCACCCTTACCGTCTCCTGTTAATAGCGTCACTCCGTAACTGTCGTGAGACGTAATAGCGACGTCGAGTTTTCCATCACCATTCAAGTCGCCGATTGCCATATCACCCGGAGGTTCTGTGAGGGTCGTCGTGCTCACCGCGCCGCCGAATTTCCCATCGCCTCTTCCTTCGAGGACCGCAATCGCCCTCTCCTGCCCAAACGCCACGACGAGATCCGGCTTTCCATCATTGTTCATATCCCCAACGGCGACATCACTCGGCCCACCCTGAACCGCCACCGGCAAATCTTGAGCGTTGGTGAACAACGTTTGTTGCGAGCCACTCGGCAGGTTCTCACCGGAAGGACAGGACATAACGAACGGCATCCACGACACCGCCAAAAACAACGCAACTCGCCCGAAACGACTAACACTCGCCGGTATATTCATAGTTACCACCCGCCTCTCTCTGTCCACACTTTAGACGCTTCGGCGCTATAACTTCTTCCGGGAAATCGACTCCTTTGTCCGATTATCTTAGGCGCTGAAATGAACCGACGCTCGAGCGGGCATTGAATAGGAATTTGAGGCAAGATGTTGCTGACGAAAACTCGAACGGTAAGGATAAGAAAGCAATGGCTTGGTTGTTGACTACATTTGGTGCGAGCAAGCTCTGGAACTTGAGCTAGTAATTCAGCCGAAAAAAGAACTTCTTAGCGAGTGCTTTCCCAAGACTGAAAGAGTTGAAGAAGGAGTTTGATGTCCATTAGACTGTTTTGACAATAACGGACCGCGGTTTTCCTCCGTATCATAGACGTTGTTGGAGGCAACACGCTAACGTCTTGATAGTCTAAAATCCGCAGCCGGTCCACCCACCACCGGCTATCTGGAGCAGAGCGACTATGCTAACTGAACTCTTTCGAAAGGACCTCACATGCCGAATACCTCCATCTCGTTGCCAGACGAGTCAATCGAAGACAAGATATTGCTCATCCGCGGACATAGAGTCATTCTCGATCAAGATTTAGCGAGGCTGTATGGCGTCGCTACTAGAACACTCAATCAGGCCGTCAAGCGAAATCTCGAGAGGTTTCCGGAAGATTTCATGTTTCAGCTAACCAAAGCCGAAACTGAAGAGTGGCAGCGACTGCAACCTTCAAGATCACAAATTGTGATCTTGAACAAATCCCGAGGAACAAATATCAAGTACCAACCTTACGCTTTTACCGAGCATGGAATCTTGATGCTCTCGAGCGTTCTGAAGTCGCCGAGTGCAGTTCACGTTAACATTCAAATCATGCGCACGTTTGTCAGGCTGCGCCAGATACTTGCCTCGAACGAGAAACTGATTGAACGATTAGATGCGCTTGAAGAGAACTATGACGCAAGATTCAAGATAGTTTTTAGTGCTATCCGCCAGTTAATGAACCCGAGCGGCATTGACCGAAAGCCGATTGGATTCCGCCCTAGAGTTAAGAAATAAGGTATCGGCCAGAACAGCGGTAAGGAGCAGTTACAAGGCTGATTGTGGCGAGCGAATCTATGATCCAGCCGCAATGCGACAGATAGAGCGGCGCTCAACCGCTGGCGTTCGAAATAGGTCGGTTAAGAGGATTGCCTAAGCCGTAAGATCCCGACAACTGAGGATGGCAATACCAGTAACCTTTGATTCCAAAAATAAACGGATCGCCGATTGTTGTGGCCACCGGACGTCGGATTTAAGATCACAAACGGTGACCTTATAAGAATGTCGATCACGCGTTCATCTGCGGTGAGTTTCTGTGTCGTACTTTTTCGCGAACTCGATGCGCCGGTCTCGCTCCTCCGCGGAAATGTAACCGCCCGAATACTGCCACTTGATCGCTAAATAAATATCCTGCACATCCAGGGAGCACCAGTCCCATAGCGAACGCTCGAAGTTGAGCCAGCCTGCGGTGAGCCAGGCGAAGCGGCGCATCTCCAGGATCTCCGCGTCCGTAATGCCGCGCCGGTTCAACTCCTCTCTCGCTCTCTCAAAATAGACGCACGCAAACGAAGTATCGAGCATCTCCTCGCAGATAATCTCCCAGGTGCTGCACTTTGCGAACGAAGTTTTGCTCGCGCGCTCAATGTCTTCCGGAGACCGCTCGTCGTCTGAACCCGGTGGCTTGCTGACGATTCGCTCAACAGTAGCCGTCCATTCAGCCATCTTTTCGCTATTCGGAAGTTTGGCGACCATCTAGTTGTGTGATCCTAAACGCCGCCCTACGGCTGAGCAATATTTCTTTGCCACCATCTCCCCGGCGGCGGTGTTAAAGCTATCGAACCACTTTCATTGGCGAACGACTTCATTTGGTAGAACCAAGCCAAAGCCAAGTACGTACAGCCCCTCCGGAGGACAGCGACCGATGCAAACGTTCCTACAGGACCTGAAATATGCGCTGCGCATGTTGAAAAAGAACCCCGCCTTTACCGTCGTCGCCATTCTGACGCTCGCGGTTGGCATAGGCGCCAATTCGGCCATCTTCAGCGTAGTCAACTCAGTCCTGTTACGACCGCTGCCTTTCCGCCAACCCGATCAACTCGTCCGCGTCTACAGCGAATTCCCCACGATGAAGCTCAACAAATTCTGGCTCTCGCCTCCCGAGCTGCTCGACATCCAGCGCGAGGCGAAATCGTGGGAAGCCATCGGCGCCTGGGCGCCCGGCGGTCAGAACGTCGGAACGGAAAGCGAACCGCTCCGAGTCACCTCTGCTGCAATTACGCGCAGCTTGATCGATGTGCTCGGCGTGCCACCGGAGCGTGGTCGCAACTTCACTGAAGAGGAAGATCGCAATGGTGGACCAGAAGTCGCGATCATCTCGCATGGTCTATGGCAGAAGGGTTTTGGCGGCGCGAGTGACATCATCGGCAAACAGATTCAGGTCAACGCCACCGCCACCACCGTTGTCGGTGTGATGCCCGCGAACTTTGCATTCCCTCCCGGAAGCAACGAACAAGTCGAACTCCTCGTGCCGTTTCAATTCGATCCCGCCAACCCCGGTAATCGTGGTTCACACTTTCTGTCAGTCATCGGAAGATTGAAACCCGGTGTGACTACTGAGCAGGCGCAGAGCGAAATGACGAGCTTGATGGCCGGCTGGAAAGCTGAGAGTCGCTCTCCGCATTTACTGAATCCGCAAAATCACCCGATCGTCATGGTGGGACTTCACGAAGACGTCGTCGGCTCAGCGCGTAAAGCCGTGTGGCTGCTGATGGCGGCGGTTGGTTTTGTTCTGCTCATCGCTTGTGTGAACGTGGCGAACCTGTTACTCGCTCGCGCGGAATCGCGTCATCGTGAGTTTGCAGTGCGACTCGCACTCGGCGCCGGTATTAAACGGATGGTCCGGCAGTTCATCGCCGAAGGTTTTGTGCTGGTCCTGATCGCTGCAACTCTCGGAGTCGCGCTCGCATACGGCGGGTTGAAGGTACTGCTACTGTTTGCTCCGGACAGTGTGCCGCGAACTGAAGAGATCGGTGTTGGTCTGCCGGTACTCGGCTTTACGATCGCAGTTGCCGTCGTTGCTGTCTTCCTGTTTGGTCTCGCGCCACTGATCCAGGTCAGCGAACGTAATCTAGCTAACTGGATTCGTGGCGCCGGCCAGCGCACGATTCGCGGTGGCGGACAGGCGCTCCGCAAAGGTCTCGTAATCACTGAGATTGCGCTCGCAGTGATCCTGGTAATCGGCTCGGGCCTGGTGATTCGCGCCTTCTGGAAGTTGCAACAAGTGAACACCGGCTTTGATCCGCAAGGCGTCGTCAGCTTCAGCCTGAATCTTCCGACAGCGAGATACCCGAACCCTGAACGCCTTCAGTTTGTAAACTCCCTCGAGCAGAGGCTCAAGGCGATTCCCGGCGTGGCCGGTGTCTCGTTGGCCAGCGGACTACCTCCGCTGCGCCGCATCAATGCTAACGACACCGAGATCGAAGGCTACCAGCCGACACCCGATGGCCC
>JAICGQ010000247.1 GCA_025923035.1 Pyrinomonadaceae bacterium
GATCGGATCCGCGTCCAGCGCACGATCCAGAGCCTGGTTTGCCTCACGCAGGCGAAAATTTGTCGCCTGGCGCTCTTCCCGCATGTCCTGGACGATCCGGCGAATTTGCTGACGCTGTTCGGGAGTCAGGTTAAGTTGCTGAATCGGGTCCGCGGCCGGCGCGGGTGGATCCTGGGCGACTGCCGCTATCGCTAGACCAAGTACTAACAAAGCCGCTAATGAAATTGTTCGAAACGTCATCATTTCTCCTGAAACAGATGTCACTTATTAATGCGATCGCCAAGTAGATCGAAATCGTCGTCGGTTGGAAGCAACCTGAGATCCGCGGCGAGTTGTTCACGTTCTGCGCGCGACAGCGGGCGACGGTTTCCAATCGCAGCGGGTTGTCGCTTGATCGCCTTCTTTGTTCGCGATGGCGTCGGATTCAGTGTGACAACGGCGCCGTCGGACGTGTTCTCGACGGGGGCGTTCTTCTGTTTCGCCAAAGCTTCGTTGACGATTCGGTCCACGTCCTGTCGTGTGTAAAGAGCGTCGTTGTTTTTCGCGACCGGCGGTTCTTTGTCGAGATTCACGTACGCCAGCCCGATGAGTACGCAGAACGTCAGCACCGCAAATGCCGCCGCGCCTTTCAACCACAGCGGCGAGAGATCGAAAAACTGCCGGAACGCAGCAATGGCGGATCTTCTCGTGGGAGTTGCTGTTGAGGGAACGAAGCCAGTGAGCACCTCGTCGCGCCACGCCACGATCGATTCACGCACGACGCCGAACGCAGCAGCTTCTGAGCGACACGCGGCACACTGTTTTAAATGCGCGTCGAATTCACGCGATTCGCTCGCGTCCATTTCGTTGTAGATAAACGCCATCAAGTCTGACGAGCGTTCACAATCGGGAGAGTTCGTTGTGTTCATACTTGCTTCAACTTTCAAATCTCTGTAACCGCATCTGCAACTGCTTCATCGCCGTGTAGAGACGCGATTTGACCGTGCTCAACGGCAACTCGAGCACGTCCGCGATCTCGCGAAACGTCAGCTCTTCAAACTCCTTCATGATCACAACCTGCCGTAACTCCACCGGCAAACTGTTAATCGCCCGCCGCACTGCCACCGTTTCCTGCCTTCCTTCGACCACTCGCGACGGCGAATAAGCAACCGGCGTCACAAACCTTGCCGAGTTCTTCTCCTCTTCATCGTCGAGCGCCGCCTCGCTTCTGACTCGCGCCTGCCGTTGCCGGGTGATGCACTGGTTAACGGCGATCCGGTGCAGCCACGACGATACTTTCGCGTCGCCGCGAAACCCGCGCAGGCTCCGAAAAGCGGCGAGAAAAGTCTCCTGCGTCGCGTCGCGCGCGTCTTCCTCGCGACCCAGAATCCCGTACGCAAGCGCGAATATCCGACGCTCCCAGCGCCGCACAATCTCGCCAAAAGCCTCGGCATCGCCCGTCAGAGCTCGCTGCACGATGATCTCGTCGGTCGCTGAAGTATCCATGCGCGCTCAAGGGTTTAGACGTTTACAACCCACTCGCAGCCGATAAATCCACGCGATTCACATCTGGAGGCGTGTTCAACGATGGCAAATCTCGTTGACACAGAAGCAGTTGCTCGACAATAATGGCTTCGCGCCGGGCAATGCTGACGGATGCCGCCCGGACCGGAACCAGTTAACCTCCGCCGCAAAAACACCTGCCGCGATTGTACCGCCAGATTCCACGAATGCTCGAAAAGCTCGGACGAATCCGCCTCCTCTACATCGTTCTGGGAGTCCTGCTCCTGGTCGGTCTGATGCCGCTCGCCTTCGCCGGTGTCCTGCTCTCCGGCCGCAGCGCTGACGAACTCCGCTCCATCGAGGGGCGTTACCAGGCGCAGCTCGTGCAGGACAAGGCCCGCCAAATCGAACTCTACGGGCAGCGTTATCGAGACGTCGTGACCGGTCTCGCTCGCGGCTTCGAGATCTCGGGCGGTATGCAGGCTTTGGACGACCGCGGCTACGATCAGCGCCTCCAGGTAACTCTCCAGGAAGACCCAAACCTCATCGCCCTCGCGCTCTGGCCCGTCGACGGCACGCTGCACCGTGCGTTCCAACCCGACATCATCGAGCTCGAAGAGGTTGACGCTCGCGTGAGTGAAGTGGTAGCGCGCATGAGTGGTCGCGGTGCTGTAGTGAGCCGCCCGCAGATCATCCGTTCCGGTCCGGAGATGGCCTTGACGATTGCCGAACCGGTACTTGGCGGTACGAACAATCAGGACGTAGTCGCCGCTGTGGTCGCAATAGTTTCTTTTCAGGAAGTGTTCGACGCAGTACAGCAACCGACTTCCAAGAGCGAACGTGATTTATTGAATGCCGGGCTGCCCGTGGTTTTTGTGGTCGATCAGAACGGACGCGCCGTTGCGCACCCGGAAGCCAGCGTGGCGTTTTCAGAGAAGGCGATGACCGACCTGAAAGTCGTTCAGGACTGGCAGGAATCGGGCGCTCAAGTCCAGTCGGCACTCGCGCCGTTCACCGCGGTTCGCGATGGCCGCAACGTCGAAATGCTCGGGTCGTATGCGACCGCAGAGCTCGACAAGAATTCACGACTCGGCGTCATCGCGATTCAGGACGAAGCGGCAGCGCTCGTGTCCGTCGCCGACATGCGTTGGCAAACGCTCTGGATAAGCTTGATTGCGGCGTTGTTTACGATCTTGATCGGAGTATTTTTCGCCAACAAACTGACGCATCCGGTGCGCGACCTCGCCAGCGGTGCTCACCGCATCGCATTCGGCGATTTCTCGAAACGGATCGAAGTCACCAGCCGCACGGAACTGGGCGATCTCGGCAACTCCTTCAACATGATGACGGATCAG
The DNA here is from genome assembly GCA_025923035.1 of Pyrinomonadaceae bacterium. Taxonomy (GTDB): domain Bacteria; phylum Acidobacteriota; class Blastocatellia; order Pyrinomonadales; family Pyrinomonadaceae; genus PSRF01. The sequence continues at coordinate 2,838 of JAICGQ010000247.1, forward strand.
ATCGAGGCTTTCATCGGCGACCTGCAGCGATCGGCCGAAGAGAACCGCCAACTGTTTATCGGCACTGTTAAAGGACTTGCCGCCGCGATTGACGGCAAAGACCCGTACACGCGCGGTCATTCGGAGCGCGTCTCCCGCTTCTCGATGGCGATGGCGCAGCGTTTAGGTTTGTCTGACGAAGAGGTCGAAAAGATCCGTATCAGCGCGTTGTTGCACGACGTCGGCAAGATCGCGATCGACGACAACATCCTCAAGAAGCCTGCGGCGTTGACGGACGAAGAATACGAGATCATGAAGCAGCACCCGCAGAAGGGCTACAAGATCATGTCGCAGATTCCGGCGATGAAGGAGTTTTTGCCGGGAATGTATATGCACCATGAGATGGTGAACGGCATGGGGTACCCGCAGGGTCTGAAGGGTGACGAGATTCCGCTGATGGGCAAGATTGTCGCTGTCGCGGACACGTTTGACGCGATGACCACCGATCGTCCGTATCAAAAGGCGATGAAGTTTGAAGACGCGCTGGCGCGCATTGAGAGTTTTGTGGGCACCCGGTATGACCCGGTGGTCGTTGCGGCGCTTTCCGAGGCGTGCAAAGAGGGCCAGATCCGCCCGGGCGTCGTGAAGTTGCGAAAGCCTGCCAATGCGGTGCCGAAGGTTACGTTGCAAGCCTCGCAAGTGCCGCAGGTGACGCAGATTTGAATCTGCGTGATGTGTCGCTATAATCCATCCCTTCATGGGACTTTTTTGGCGACGAAAGAAAGAAGATCAGTTTGTCTCACTTCGTTTAAACGAACCCGCGGCAAGCGAACCATCTCCTCCAGCACCGCAACCTCCACCGGCGCCAGAATCAATACCTGCACCTGAACCGCCGGTGAAAGTAGCGGAGCCGCCTCCGGTCGCTTCGCGTTCACCGTTTCAGACTTCCGTGCTTGGTCTGAACCTCTCGATGGAGGAGTTGCAGGCGCAGGAAGCGGCGTTGGAACAGGAGTTTTCCGCCCGTTTCCGTCGGGCTGTCTCGGCGACGCGAGAATCGCTTTCCGACAAACTCGACACGGTCTTCGCTGCTCGCAAACAGATCGACGAGGAGTTGTTGGACCAGCTGGAAGAGGTGCTGATCGCCGCCGACATCGGCGTGCCGACCACACTCGACATTCTCGAAACGGTGCGACGAGGCGTCGCGCGCAAGCAGATCAACGACATCGAGGCACTCAAGCTTGCTATCAAGACGGAGCTGTTGAACATTCTGCAAGCGTCGGAACGCCAGGGCGTCGCGTCAGAATCTACCGTGCCCGACGCGGTCGCGCCGTACGTCATGATGATCGTCGGTGTGAACGGCGTCGGAAAAACAACGACCATCGGCAAGTTGGCCCAACGAATCAAGGCCGAGGGCAACGACGTTCTGATCTGCGCCGCCGATACGTTTCGCGCCGCGGCGTCGGACCAGCTCGCGATCTGGGCCGAGCGTACGGGTGTACCGTTGATCCAGCAGAAGCAGGGAACTGATCCCGCCGCCGTGCTGTTCGACTCCTTGAAAGCCGCGAAGGCACGAGAGTCGGACGTTTTGATCGTCGACACGGCCGGACGTCTGCATAACAAGTCGAACCTGATGGCGGAGCTGGAAAAGATGAAACGCGTCGCGGCGCGCGAAGTTGATGGGGCGCCGCACGAGACGCTGTTGGTTGTCGACGCGGTCACCGGTCAAAACGGACTGGAACAGGCGCGACAGTTCTTGAAAGTCGCCGGGGTGACGGGCATCGTGTTGACGAAACTCGACGGCACCGCGAAAGGCGGCATCGCCGTGGCTATTGCGAAAGAATTGAACCTGCCGATACGCTACGCGGGAATTGGTGAGAAAGTCGACGACCTCGTTGTCTTCGATCCGCAGCAGTATGTGAATGGGTTGTTTGGGAATTGAGACCCGCAGTGCAAACCGTAACTGAGTCAACCACGACATGGACCGACACTGATCGGCGCATGATGGCCCGCGCGCTTGAACTGGCGCGCAAAGGCGTGGGGCAGGTGAGTCCTGGCCCGCTGGTTGGTTGTGTTGTTGTGAGTCCGGGTCGCGACATCGTTGGCGAGGGCTTTTATCTTTTTGAAGAGCTGAACCATGCTGAGACGATCGCACTGGCGCAAGCGGGTGAGAAAGCGCGTGGCGGCACCGCGTATGTTTCGCTCGAACCGCATGCGCATCACGGACGCACACCGCCGTGCACTGACGCGCTGCTGGCCGCAGGAATCAAACGCGTCGTGGCGCCAATCGAAGATCTGAATCCGAAAGTTTCCGGCAAGGGCTTTGCGCATCTGCGAGCGGCCGGCGTGGAGGTCCAGACCGGTTTGATGGCAGGTGAAGCGACGCAGATTAACGAAGCGTATCTTCACTTCATGCAGACCGGGTTGCCGTTTGTTCATTTGAAACTCGCGGTGACGCTCGATGGAAAGATCGCGACGCGCACCGGCGATTCGCGTTGGGTCTCAGGGCCGGAATCACTGGCCCATGTGCACGAGCTGCGTCACGAGTACGATGCGATCATGATCGGCGCCGGGACGGCTGCGCTTGACGACCCGCTGTTGACCGATCGATCCGGCTTACCACGACGTCGTTCGCTGCTGCGAGTTGTCGTTGGCGACAGATCGCGTCTATCGCCGGAATCTCAGTTGGTGAAAACGGCGGCGGAAGGTGCGCCGTTACTGGTGCTTAATGGAGATCTCCATTCGATCTTGAAAGAGCTGGCAGCCCGGTCGTTGCAGAGCGTGTTGCTCGAAGGCGGCTCGGGAATCGCCGGCGAATTTGTCGACGCCGGACTCGTGAATAAAGTGACGTTCTTCGTTGCGCCGAAGATCGTCGGTGGCATTGCGGCGCCAGGCGCGATCGGCGGAAGGGGCGTCGAAAAAATGGCGGACGCCTTTGAACTCGAGCGCGTTCAGGTAGTGCAACGAGGTAAAGACCTGGAGATCTCCGGTTATCCGCGCTACACAAAAGGATGAACCCTCATCCGCTAAAACGGCCACTAAAAAGGTTGGCCCAACATTTCCTGCGAGACCCGAGAACTGTTCATCGCATAGTTGAAGCGCTCGATCCGAAATCAGACGAAACGATCGTCGAGATTGGACCAGGCACCGGCGCGCTTACCTCAGCGCTGCTGGAACGCGCCGGAAGAGTCGTGGCGGTTGAGTTTGATCAAAACCTCGAGCCGCTGCTGCGGGAACGCTTTGCCGATCGTCCAAACTTCAAACTCGTCATGGGCGATGCCCTGACCACGGACTTTTGTGCTGAGATCCAACCTGCTCCACGAGGGCGTCTCGCTGCTAATCTCCCTTACAACATCTCGACTGCGATTCTTCAACGACTCATTACCCAGCGTGAATGTCTGCCGGAAATGGTGGTGATGTTGCAGCGCGAGGTTGTCGAACGCGTTCTCGCGCCCGCGGGTTCAAGCGAGCGCGGCTATTTATCAGTGCTCGTCGAGGCATACGCCGAAACTGAAAAGCTGTTTGACGTCGCGCCCGGCGCGTTTCGACCGCCGCCGAAGGTTTGGAGCAGCGTCATGAAGCTTACTTTCAAGCCGCGGATTATCGCGAATGAGCAGTTGTTCTGGGAGACGGTGAGTGCCGGTTTTGCCCAGAAGCGGAAGACGATCCTCAACAACTTGCGTCACGCTTCGGGACGTTTGCAGGACGTGCTGCAGCGAAACGGCGGCGCAAGCATCGTGTTGTGCAAGGCTCAAGTCGAGCTGCAGCGCCGCGCCGAGACGCTAACGATCGAGGAGTGGGGACGCATCGTTTCCGCGTTGGTGTAGCGTGACCTTGATTCCACTCTTCGGCCGCAGCGAGAGCACGGGCAACACTTCAACTTCCTCACCCGTCAGCGAAAACCTGAATCGCTGACCAATCGTCGCCAGCAGCAAAACGATCTCCATCATCGCGAAGTAGTTGCCGATGCACTGGCGTGGTCCACCGCCGAAAGGGAAGTAGGCGTACTTCGGCAGTTGCTCGCTCGCGCCGTCGGTCCATCGTTCCGGTTTGAACGCCGCCGGGTCGTCGAAAAATCGCGGATCGCGGTGCGTCACCCACTGGAACGCAAAAACCTGCGTTCCTTTCGGCACGTGAAAACCACCCAATTCAGTGTCTTCGATCGCTTCGCGTCCCACGGCGTACGCGGGCGGATACAGTCGCATTGCCTCTTTGGCGATCATGTCCGTGTACTTTAGTTTCGGAAGATCCTCTACTTGTGGCGTGCGTCCGCCGAGCACCTCGTCAAGCTCAGCGTGAAACTTCTTTTCCGCCTCCGGATGCAAAGCCAGCAGGTACCAGCTCCACGACAGCGCCAGCGCCGTCGTTTCATGCCCGGCGAGAAACAGCGTCATCACTTCGTCGCGAAGTTGCTGATCGTTCATCTGCGAACCGTCTTCGTCCTGTGCTTCGAGCAACATCGACAGCAGATCGCCTTCATCGGAACCACTCGCGCGGCGCTCGGCAATGATGCGAAACACGATGCGATCGATTTCGCTCACGGCGTTGAAGTAGCGGCGATGCCCTGGCGTTGGCAGACGGTTGTCGAGGATCCACTTCAGCGTTGC
>JAICGQ010000248.1 GCA_025923035.1 Pyrinomonadaceae bacterium
ACTCGCAGTTTTCGAATGTCCTCTTCGAGGCGCGTCAACTGCTCGTCGGGGCTTGGCTGTGTTTCACCGATTGCATACTTGTTCTTGGTTTGTGCGTGCAGTTTTGAGCGGAGCAGTTTGTTATCGCGTATTCCCACAAGTTCGATTTTCTCCCTGAGCGAGGTGATTTTGAGGCGGGGCGCCGCTTGATCAGCACGGCTGAATCAGTCTAGGTGGTTCAAAACTGGAGTGTCAACAGTTATTATCTGTGGTCCGAAAATGTCTAATACAGTTTCACATTTGCGCTATGTACCTTCAGTAGATCAGCTATTGAGGACAGACGAGGCGCGCGAACTTCGCGACGCGATCGGCATCAAGCGGCTGACGGCCATCGCCCGTTCAGTGACGGCCGAACTTCGCTCGTCTATTCGAAACGGTCGAACCGTGGTGACGAACGGCAATGCCGCCGAGTCGCTGCTTGCTGAAGCAGTCGTGCGCATGCGCGAAACGGCGCAGATCGAGAGTCAAACAGGAATCAGGAGAGTTATCAACGCGACGGGTGTGTTGCTGCACACGAACCTGGGCCGTGCGCCGTTGTCGATCACTGCTCGTGACGCATTGATTGAGGCTAGTCGATTTTGCGCGCTCGAGTATGACGTTGCCACCGGATCCCGCGGTAAGCGAGGCGCACGCGTTGAGTCGTTGTTGAAAGATCTGACTGGCGCGGAGGATGCGCTGGTTGTGAACAACTGCGCCGCTGCCGCTTTGCTTATTCTCTCGGTGCTGGCTGGTGACGGCGAGACGATCGTGTCGCGTGGCGAACTCGTCGAGATTGGCGGTGACTTTCGTGTTCCGGACGTCATGGCGAGTTCGGGAACTCGCATGGTTGAAGTGGGGACCACGAACCGCACACATCTTGACGACTACGGCCGAGCTGTCAATTCAAATACGCGCTTGATCATGCACGTGCATCCTTCGAACTACCGGATCGTTGGGTTCGCGAGTTCACCCGCGCTTTCGGAGCTTGCGAGGCTCGCGCACGAGCGTGGGTTGTTGCTTTACGAAGATGCGGGTTCGGGCCAGCTCGCTGATCTGTCGGCGTACGGAATCATTGATGAACCGGTCGTAGGCACGATCGTCGCCGAAGGCGCGGATGTTGTTTCGTTCAGCGGCGACAAACTGCTTGGTTCCGCGCAGGCGGGGCTGATTGTCGGCAAGCACGAGGTCGTGAACCGATTGCGCAAACATCCGCTCTACCGCGCGCTCCGGAGCGATAAATTGCGACTCGCTGCGCTTGAAGCGACACTCACGGCCCATCAACGTGACGCTGCCGCGGCGGAAATTCCCGTCATCCAGATGCTCTCGCTGAGCCAGGAAGAGATCGAAGCGCGTGCGAAGCAGTTAGTCGAACAGCTTGGAGACACTGCGCTCGAATTGACACTCCAGGCCGGAGAATCGGCAATCGGAGGCGGCGCCGGTCCGACGTCTAACTTACCAACGACACTCGTTGCCATCACACACCCACGCCTGACCGCCCAGGAGATCGAGCGGATCCTCCGAACGTCATCCCCAGCGATTATCGGCCGAATCTCTGAAGGAAAAGTGTTGTTGGATCTTCGCACCGTCTTCGCTGACGAACTCCCCAAACTCACCGCCGCCCTCAAACATCCCGATTTTTCCGTGGCTTAAACAATGACAGGCATTGTATAATCCGTCGCACGGCTCGCCTTTGAGCCGCGAGTTTTACCCCGAATTCGCGGGCGCGGACCTCAAGCCCGTTTTCACTTCCAAACGCTTGATTCGATCCAAGACCGTCACTTCATACGTCTCTGCCGCTGCACTGGCTCTTTTCGCCAGTCTCGTTGCTTATGCGTGCTGGCGCCTCGGCACGCTGCCCGACCTCTTTCCGCGTTTTGCCCTCCAACCCGCCACCGGCGCCACCTTCGCGGTGCTCACCGCAGCGCCGATAGCTGCTGCCGTCCTGGCGGCGTACTCGATTTCGATCGGTCTCAGCCTTAATCGCTTCGGCCTGCGCCGCGTCGGAAGCTACGTGTTACTTGGTATTGCGCTCGCTTGCAGTCTCTCACTCGTCGCGGCTCACTTCCTTGGTGTGGAGTTGCTTGCAGTGCCGCTACTCTTAAGCGGCGGACTAACGATCCTGCTGGTCCAGGTCGGGCGTCTCTGGCGTGTCGACCGGTCGTTGACTCGCACACTCTTCATCTCCCCTAACGGCGCTGCTCAACAGAGCGCCGACGCGAACACCCGTCTCATGAGCGGTTTGAAACTGCTCAACACGATGCTGCCGCTGAACGAAGCCATAGTTTTTCAATGCATCGATGGTTCGTTTGAAGCGGTCGCAAGATTGAAGGGCTCCGCACAATCCGCGTCGGATACAAAACGCAACTCCGTGTGGCGCGAAGGCCTTCGTCTCTGCGAGCAGGCCGTTGCCACCGGACAACTGATCGGTGGTCCATCGACCGTAGCCGTCCCATTGCTGCACGAGCGTGAAGCCGCGGGCGCGTTGCTGATTCGACTCGTGTCCGAATTCAGCGCCGACGATAAGCCGTTGCTCGAAGCGATCGGTTCGCAGTTCGCGCGCAATCTGAAACGCGAGAGCTTTTCGCATAACCCTGCGCGCTCGCAGTCACTCGCCTATTTCTCGCAAAGCGCGAACCAGCGAAAGCTGGATGCGCTGAACGTCTTGAAAGCCGTGACCGTCGAACAGCGCTGCGAGGCAAGCACGTTGGGCCACATCGAGGACGGGGTGGCTATCGCTTACCTGGACGGCACGCTCGCGCTCATCAATCCGATCCTTCTCAACTTCGCCGGTCTAACATCCGAAAAGGCACGCACGCTCGATCTATTCGGCCTGCTGGACCACTTTCGCACTGACGTTTTCGACGAACCTCAGATCGCAGTGCGACGCGTGTTGCAAACAGGCATCGAGTACGAAGGCGAGATCAAGTTTGACCAGAAGAACCAGATTCTGAACCTGCGTCTTTCACTGCTGCGCGATCCGTACACGGAAGCGAACGACCCGATCGGCATCGCCGTTTGCGTCCGCGATCTCACGCGCACAAAAGAATACGAGAAGCTGAAGAGCGACATGATCTCGCTGATGTCGCACGAGCTGCGCACGCCGTTGACGAGCATCAATGGTTTCGCTGAGTTGCTGACGGCGGACGACACGATTCCGGCCTCGGCGCGCGAGTTTGTGACGATCATCGCGAACGAGTCGCAGCGCATGTCGCGGATGATCAATACGTTTCTTGCCGTGACGCAATTGGAACGCAAAGACAAACAGGAAGTGTTGAAGATTCCGCTGCGGCTTGACGAAGTGGTGCGGGAAACGATCTCGGCGATGCAGCCGTTTGCCAAGAAGAAGCGGATTCGTTTGATCGAACAGCCGGCGAGCCGCATACCGCCCGTCGCTGCAGACAAGAGTTTGATCACCCAGGCGGTGAAGAACCTGGTCAACAACGCGATCAGGTACAGCCCGGAACGGACCACGGTCACGGTTTCGACGGCGCTCGAAGCGGAGGCGGTTCGCGTGTGTGTTGAAGATCGAGGTTACGGTATTCCCGCCGAAGCGAAAGAGCGCGTATGGGACAAGTTCTATCGGGTGGTCCGTGAGGGCCAGGAAAAAGACGAAGAATCGACGGGATTAGGTTTGTCGTTCGTGCGTGAGGTTGTAGAGCAACACGGCGGAGAGGTTGCACTTCACTCCGAAGAAGGCCGCGGATCGAAGTTCAGTTTCACGCTGCCGCGACTTTAGACTCGAATGAAACTTCCACCAACCGCGTTGGTGGTTTTAAGCTAAGGGCGGTTGATCGTGCCGCGACAAGTTTTGGCGCCGCAGATGCAGCGTTTGTCGTCGGAGTGCAGGGTGGATTCGTAGTCGATCGTGATCTCTTCGCCGGGCTCGATGTCTTGCAAGGCGAAGAACAGAATGTGATCGTAGATGATCTGCATGAACGCGTTGGGGACGCAGGAGTGATTGATGTAGTGCGTACCGTTTCCACCGCGGCTACCGTCGAGACTCCAACGATGGTTGATTTCGCAGATGCGCAACATCTTTCGATGTGCACGACGACGTGCTTCGGCGTTGGAGATCTTCTCGCCTGTGTACTCCGCGATCTTGTGACGCTTCTTGAACGCGATGGTGGCAAAGCAGCCTTTACCGTGTATCGGAGAAGGCTTGATTGCTAATCCGCGAGCGAGTTGCTGCTTCACTATTTGAGTTTGAAGGTGCGAGCGATCAGATCGGTTTGATTGCGGATGCGGTTTAGTTTGTCGCGCAGGCCTGTGAATCGAAGTGCATAGATGGTTCGCGGATCGGCTTGCAGATAGTAAGTGCGGCCAATCATCGGCTTTCCGGTCCGCACGAATTCATACGACATCGTGACGCCGTCGAGACGTCCGTTGAACGGATCCTGTTTGCCCTGCACAAAACCCGGAAGGAACCGGAGTTTAAGATCGGCATCGCGTTGCGCGAAATCGGCGGGCGTCGTTCCTGCCTCAACCACTTCTTTGCGAATCGTCAGGTAACCATCGAGGCGATCGCCATAGACAAACTCGGGGTGCTCGTGTGCCGCGTCCGGTTCAGTGATGGACCGCCACGTTGTCGAAGGAAGCTCGAAACTGTATTCGACTTTATCGTGCGTGTAGAGCTGTTGCGCGAACGTCGCCGGCATCATCAAGCCAATCAACACCAGCGTGAGAGCCACTATGCGTTTCATTCTGTCTCCTTTTCCCCGGCTCTTTCAGATGCCGCCAGCCAGAACCCTGGTTGCCGAAACGGTCACTCCGACTCGGAAATGATACTCTTTTGCTTGGCGATCAGCACATCTATGCCGCGCACGCCCAGGGCCACAAGTTCGTCCATCTGCTCGCGGCTGAATGGTCCTTTTTCAGCCGTCCCTTGCAGTTCGATAAACCGTCCTTCACTCGTGCACACGATGTTCATGTCGACCTGCGCGCGTGAGTCTTCGTCGTACTTCAGATCCAACAGCGGCGTGTTGTCGACGATCCCAACGCTCACGGCGGCGACTTGATTCGTCATCAACGGCCGGTTGATCTTGCCAGCTTTCAGTAACTTGTTACTGGCGAGCGCAAGTGCGACGTACGCACCTGTGATTGCGGCAGTGCGCGTGCCACCGTCGGCATGCAGGACGTCACAGTCGATGTACATCGTGCGTTCGCCGAGGGCCCTCAAATCGGCAATGGCGCGCAAACTTCGTCCGATCAATCTCTGAATTTCCTGTGCGCGTCCGGCAGGCTTGCCGCGCGAACTGTCTCGCGAGGTGCGTGTTTGAGTAGCGCGGGGCAACATCGAATACTCAGCGGTCAGCCATCCCGCGCCGGTGTTGCGCACCCAACGCGGCACAGTTTCGTCGAGCGATGCCGAGCAAACCACGCGCGTATCGCCCATGATGATCAAGGCCGAACCTTCTGCGTAAGGTAAAAAGTCGGGCTTAATGTCGGTCGCGCGAATTTCGTCGGCGGCTCTTCCGTCAGTGCGTGCGAAGCTCATCGTGTCCCCAGATTTCCACGGCCTCGAGAATTGAAGGTGCAGATCCCAGAAATCTCTCGGCTACTTTAGCAAATCTTTCGGCAGCGTCGGTCACGTAAAAGTGGTCGAGATCATCACAGAGACGCCGCTCCTGGTAAAGGCCCAGTGGTTCGTCGTGAGTGAGGCCCGAGTTTTCGAGTAATGTTTCAACGTCGCGGGCAGTGGCGGCGCCGGAGTCGATCAACTTTACGTTGGCGCCGACAGTTTCGCTGATCACGTCGCGCAGGATTGGGTAGTGAGTGCAGCCGAGTACCAACGCGCCGACTGGCGTCTGCTTGAATTCACTCAGGTAGTCTTGTGCGACGGCGCGTGCGACGTCCGAGTCGGCCCAGCCTTCTTCAGCCAACGACACGAACAGTGGACAGGCGCGTTCGATCACTTCGACGTTGGAGCCCATTGCTGCGATCGCATGAGCGTAAGCGTGACTCTGCACGGTCGCTTCGGTAGCGATTACTCCGATCTTTTTACCGTCTGCGATCTCAACTGCGGCGCGCGAGCCTGGTTCTATTACGCCCATCACGGGAACTTTAACTGCTTTACGGATTGCGGGAAGCGCAAGTGCTGAGGCGGTGTTGCAGGCGACGACTAGCAGCTTGATCCCGTGGGCTTGTAGAAACCGTGAGTTCTCGACTGCGTAACGTTCGACTGTGGCGAGTGATTTTGTTCCGTAAGGAACTCGCGCTGTATCGCCGAGATAAACGAAGCGTTCGTTTGGTAATCGTTCGTGGAGTGCGCGATAGACCGTGAGTCCGCCAACGCCGCTGTCGAAGATGCCGATGGGAAGGTTGCGGTCCAAATGATATGGCTTCTGGGTCTATTCGAAGATCTTTGAAACCGGTACGCGAAAACCGGGAACGATGTCGTCGAAGAGCTCGTCGGTCTCCTGGAACAGCCACCGCTGACCGTCAGCGTGAAATACTTCGACCGTGCGCTTTCGCGGATCGACGTTCCACACAGCTTTCGCACCGAGTTCGATCCATAGATCGGTCTTGCGCTCTATCTTGCTTTTTCGATCCCATCGTGATCGAACTTCGACAGCGAGATCGGGTGGGCCAATTCGAAAGAAGTCTGAGGGAGTTCCGGCTCGTTCCTGCGAAATAAAAGCTATGTCCGGTGCGAGCACTGTATCCGGGTTGCTTTCCAGCTTGAACCCGGTTTCGGCGGCGCGAAGTACACCGAGATCGTTTGCCGTCACATAGTTATATAGCAGCGCCGATAGCGTCATAGTCACAGCGCCATGTCGATCATTGGCGGGAGACATCGTGAGGAGTTCCCCTTTTATTAGTTCATGACGATGTGAGTCGTCGCCCAAGTTGAACAATTCTTCCGCAGTCATCAAGTGAGTAGTTGTGGTGCTCATTGTTCGTCTCTCATTCAAGGGGAGTGAGGGGTGGCTCCCCCGCTGTTCAAAGGATTATGGTGGAGGCGCCGAGAGTTGAACTCGGATCCAAAAACCAACGCCGAAGGACTCTACATGCTTATTCGCTTCTCTTCCTTACCGGCCCACCGAAGTGAACCGATAAAAATTCGCTCAATGCCGAGTCAGTGAAGCGACAAGACCTCGACACGAGCTAGTCCGACTTTGTTCTCGCCCACTACCACGGACCGAAGCAGCGGGCCAGCTCATCTAAGTGACATCTCATTCCGCGCGCATGAGCAACTTGCGGCGAGACGCTCGGTGCTTAATTAGGCAGCGAGAGCCAATTCATTGTTATTGGCAGTTGTTTTTTCCCTACGCGTTTTAACGAGCTGCATAAGGTAGCCCGGCATGCATCGCGACGATCGTTCAGGTTCCTGTCGAAGCCTGTCGCCCCC
>JAICGQ010000249.1 GCA_025923035.1 Pyrinomonadaceae bacterium
ATCGCCTGCAAGAGTTGTCTGTCATTGCGGATCGCGTCACTGTCTTGCGTGATGGTCAGGTAGTGGGCACATACGACATGGCCCACACAAGCCGCCAGGAACTGATTCGACTGATGGTTGGCCGTGAGCTGTCGGCGATCTTTCCGAAGCGCGAAGTCGAACGAGGCGAAGTCGCGCTCGAATTGCGTGGTATCGGCAATCGCACAAGCGGATTGAGCAACATCGATCTCGCGGTGCATCGAGGAGAGATCGTAGGGTTGGCGGGACTCGTCGGGGCCGGACGCACGGAACTGGCACGCATCGTTTTCGGATTGGACCACGCAGACAGCGGCGAGATTCGCGTACACGGCAATCCGGTTCGAATTAACAATCCGGCGGACGCCATCGACTGCGGCATTGCTTACTTGCCTGAGGATCGCAGGCGCCAGGGCGTGATTCTCGAAATGCCGGTGAGCGCAAACATCACGCTCGCATCGCTCAAAAAACTGAAACGTTTCGCCGGGTTCGACTTCCAGCGCGAGAAAGAGATCGCGAGCGAGTACATCCAACGATTCGCCATCAAGACGCCTTCGGTTTCAAGTCAGGTATCGACGCTTTCCGGAGGCAATCAACAGAAAGTTGCGTTGAGCCGGTGGCTGGCCACAAAGCCGTCGGTGCTGATTCTCGACGAGCCGACTCAGGGGATTGACGTAGGCGCGAAGGCGGAAATCCATGCGTTGATCGGCGACCTCGCAAGCGAGGGGATGGCCATCCTGATGATCTCTTCCGACTTGCCGGAAATACTCGGCATGAGCGATCGGATCGCCGTGATGCAAGGTGGCACGATCGCGGGAATCGTCGATCGAGCCGATGCCACACAGCAGGCGATCATTGCACTCGCTCTTGGCGGAAAATCACAAGTAGCGTGAGTCTCAAACGATATAAACGGGAAGCCTCAGCTCTTGCGGCATACCTGATTTTGCTGTTGGGCATGGCGGTGATCGCGCCTGCGTTTTTCAATCCGGGTAATCTTCGCGACCTCGCGATGAACAATGCGGCAGTGCTGTTGGTCGCGATCGGCATGACGCTGGTGATACTGACTGGCGAGATCGATATCTCGGTCGGTTCGCAGTTCGCAGTTTGCACGGTTGTCGCAGGATGGTTCGCGAAAGCCGGCGTCCCGATCATGATTGTTCCGCTGCTGGTGATTGTTACCGGATCGCTGTTGGGGGCAGTGGGCGGTGGTCTCGTCGGGCGTTTACGAATGCCTTCGATCGTGGTGACGCTGGCGCTGATGGTTGCGTGGCGGGATGGTTTGCGCTGGATCACCGAAGGCGCGTGGGTACAAAACCTGCCGCCAGACTTTCAATGGTTTGGTTTCGGACAAGCGGCCGGACAGGTCGTGATCATCGCCGTCACACTGATCGTGCTGCTGGCGGCGGCGTGGGCGTTGCAGAATCTTAACGCGGGTCGCGCGGTCTACGCCGTTGGTTCGGATGCTGAAGCCGCACGCCTGGCCGGGATGGAAAAGCGAAACGTCGTCTTTGCAGTGTTCACTTTTATGGGCGCGCTGGTTGGACTGGCAGCGGCTCTCAACGCCGCGCGCTTTTCGATAGTTCCGAGTAATGCGGGCATGGGCCTGGAACTGAAGGCGATCGCCGCAGTCGTTGTCGGCGGAACGGCAATCACCGGAGGTCGCGGTTCGTTGATCGGCACTGTGATTGGCGTCGCGTTGTTAGGAACGATCGGCACGGCGTTAACATTCGCTGGAATAAACCCGTTCTGGGAAAAGTCAATTCAGGGAGCGATCATACTCGTGGCGCTGATGTCGGAAGTGGTAATCCGTGTTATGCGTGTACCGCTGGCTCTTCAAGAACAATGACTCGGTTTGTTCGGAAGCATGAGTCGGTGTTGTTGCTCGTGCTGGTATTGGAATGCGCGATCTTCGGTGTTGCGGGCACCAACTTCCTAACCACGCCCAATGCATTCGAGATAACACGGCTGAGCGTCGAGATTGGTTTGATTGCGCTGGCTTTGACCCCGGTGATCATCACCGGCGGTATTGATCTTTCAGTCGGTTCAATGATGGGACTGACTGCGGTGGTGCTTGGTGGTCTGTGGCGCGACGGTCAAATGTCGATGGCGGTCGCCGTCGGCGTGACGTTGTTGCTGGGGTTGGCCGGTGGAAGTCTTAACGGTTTGCTCGTAACGCGGCTGGGCTTGCCGCCCTTGATCGTCACGCTGGGTACGTTCTCGCTTTTTCGTGGGATTGCGGAAGGACTGACGCGCGGCATCGAGAACTATTCCGGTTTTCCGTCGCAGTTTTTGTTCCTGGGCCAGGGTTACGTTGGCGGAATAATTCCGGCGCAACTTTTCATTCTCGTAATTGCCATAATCGGATTTGCCTGGTTACTGCATCGCACCGCTTTCGGACGCAGTCTTTATGCCATCGGCTACTCGTCAGAGGGTGCGCGATTCGCCGGGATCCCGGTTCGTCGACACGTCTTTCTTGTGTACCTGCTGTCAGGTTTGGCCGCGAGCGTGTCCGCGATCATCTACGTGGCCCACCTGGGCCAGGCGAAGTCAGACGCCGGCAGCGGATTTGAATTGATGGCCATCACTGCCGTGGTCCTTGGCGGAACGTCGATCTTCGGCGGGCGCGGAACAATCGCCGGGACCGTGTTGGGTTTGTTCGCGCTGGTTGTGCTTCAGAATGGTTTGCGGTTAGCCGGTCAACCCGCAGAACTGACGGGCATACTTACGGGTGCGCTCCTACTGGGCACGATCGTTCTGAACCGGTTTTCGACGGCGAGTAAGAAACAGGCGGTTGTTTATGGAGACACTGAGGAGATCGAGGTGAAGAATTCGCAGGTCGCTGTTTTGAGCGCGGTGATCATTATTGCCGCGTTGATTGTCGCGGCGAGCAACTGGATGCTGGTGCGTTCAGTCAACAGGAATTCAAGCCCCGCCCAGACTAACGGGGCCGCGCCTCCGGTTCCCGCCAACCGGATTCAGGTGGCGATGATGCCGAAGGCGAAGGGTGATCCCTACTTCATCAGTTGCCGTCAGGGTGCCGAGGAAGCCGCGCGAGAGTTGGGCATCGACCTGTTGTGGGATGGACCAACCGATCTCGATCCGGCCAAGCAGAACGAAGTCGTCGAAGCATGGATCACGAAAGGCGTGGACGTGATCGCGGTGAGTGTTGAGAACCAGGCCGGCATCTCGACCGTGCTACGCAAGGCGCGCGACAAAGGCATCAAGGTAATCACGTGGGACGCGGACGCCGAAGAGAACGCGCGCGACTTCCTCATCAACCAGGCCACGCCGCAAGGTATCGGCAACACGTTGACGGATGAGGCTGCCCGAATACTGAATGGCGAAGGCGAGTTTGCGATCGTCACTGCGTCGCTGAGCGCCGCGAACCAGAACGAGTGGATCAAGCACATCAAGGCGCGTCTCGCCGAAAAGTATCCGAAGATGAAGCTCGTAGCGATTCAGCCGAGCGAAGGTGATCGCGATCGCGCGTTCTCTGAGACGCAGACGTTGCTCAAGGTTTATCCGCAGGCGAAGCTGATTATGGCGATTGCGGCGCCGGCAGTTCCCGGCGCGGCCGAGGCCGTGAAGCAAGCGGGACGGACTGACGTTAGAGTGATCGGGTTGTCGTTGCCGAACATGAACAAGCCTTATGTTAAAGCGGGCATCGTGGAAAGCGTTGTGCTCTGGAACACTGTCGATCTTGGTTACTTGACCGTCTATGCGGCCGATGCTTTGACCGGCGGACGATTAAAACGAGGCGATAACGAACTGACTGCGGGAAGGCTGGGCAAGATTGAAATCGCAGGTGATGAGGTTCTGCTCGGCGCGCCGTTTATATTCAACAAGCAGAACATTGATCGGTTTAACTTCTGAGGGTGAAGTATGAAGCAAGTGACAATCAGTGAAGTACGCGCCTACGTGATGGCGCCTGATGAGATGGGGGCCGACTATCACAATCAGACCGGAAGTCATTGGATCATCGATCTGCCGATCGCAAATCCGATGTCGGTGTATGAAGAGTACAGAGCGAAGCGAACGAGCTGGGGCATCAACGCGCTGGGCACGGTACTCGTTGAGGTGGAGTTAACAGATGGCACAGTCGGCATCGGCTGTAGCATCGGTGGTGAACCCGCGTGCTACATCATCGAGAAACATCTGAGTCGATTCGTTGAAGGTCAGGATCCGCGCAACGTCGAACTGATCTGGGACCAGATGTGGCGCGCCACTCTCCCGTACGGGCGCAAAGGACTGGCAGTGCAGGCGATTAGCGCAGTCGATCTGGCGATCTGGGATTGTCTCGGCAAGCTTCGCGGCGAACCGGTGTACGCGTTGTTGGGTGGGGAGACTAAACAAAAACTCCCGGTCTACGCCACGACGTCACGCCCGGACATCGCCAGCGAATGGGGATTTCACGGCGCAAAGATTCCCTGTCGTTATGGACCAGCGGAGGGCGATGAAGGTTTGAAGAAGAACATCGCCGTGATGGCCGAGGCGAGAGAACAGGTTGGACCAGACTTTCCGCTCCGGCTTGATTGCTACATGGCTTTGACGGTTCCTTATGCAATCAAACTCGCGAAGGCGCTCGCCCAATACAATCTCGAATGGATCGAAGAGTGTTTGCCTCCTGATGATTACGACGGTTATGCCGAGTTGAAAAGAGCGTTGACGGGGATCTGTCTGGTGACGACGGGCGAACATGAATACACGCGGTACGGTTTCCGTGAACTGATCGCACGCAAGTGCGCCGACATTCTCCAGCCGGACATCAACTGGGTCGGCGGACTGACAGAAGCGCGCCGGATTGTGGCGATGGCGTCGGCGTATGACCTGCCGGTGATTCCGCATGGTTCGAGCGTGTTTTCGTATCACCTTCAGTATGCGTTCACAAACTGTCCGATCGCGGAGTTTTTAGTGATGAGTCCGGCGGCGGATCGTGTTGTGCCACTTTTTGGCGAGCTGTTCCGCAACGAGCCGTTGCCGAGAGACGGCTTCATCCAGCTCACTGACGCACCGGGTTGGGGTGTTGAACTCAACGACAAGCTGCAACTCGTTAGACCATTCCAGAGTATGCAGCGCGAGGTGGTCATCACATGACCACTGAATTCAGCGAGCGGGTGGCGGTTGTTACCGGCGCCGCCTCAGGATTGGGTTTGGCGATCGCGCGTAAGTTGCACGAGCAGGGCGCGCTTGTTGCGCTGCTTGATTTGAACGAGGTTGCGGATGTTGGCGATAGGGCTGTCGCATTTGCTCTGGATCTAACAAATCAAGCTGCCGTCGAAAGCGTCATCAATCAAATCGGCGAACGATTTGGCAGGATCGACATTCTCGTGAACAGCGCCGGCATCACGGGCCAGACGAACATCAAGACTCACGAAGTCACGCCGGATGATCTGCGCAGGGTGTTTGAAGTGAATTTCATGGCGTCGTTTTATACGAGCCGCGCGGTGCTGCCGTGGATGCTCAAACGGAACTACGGTCGCATCCTGCACATCGCTTCAGTCGCGGGTAAGGAAGGGAACGCCGGAATGCTGGCCTACTCCGCATCGAAGGCCGCAGTGATCGGCATGACGAAGGTCCAGGGTAAGGAGTACGCAGAGACGGGGATCACGATCAACGCGCTCGCGCCGGCGGTGATCAAGACGCCGATGGTCGATGCGATGCCTGAAGCGCAGGTGAGATACATGACGGACAAGATTCCCATGAAACGCTGTGGCACGCTGGAGGAGATCGCGCACATGGCCCAGTTTATTGTTTCGCCGGGGACTGGTTTCACGACCGGATTCACTTTCGACATGACCGGTGGTCGAGCGACCTACTAAGCGCGCGAGCGCGACGCCAACTATGACATTCGACGTGCAGCTTCTGAAGATGGGCCAGTGCGACGTGATGGGCCCCGAAGTTTACTGGATGAGTCACTGGAACGACTGGGTCCAACTGTATTTTTGGATGGCGGTGATTCGCGGTAATGGCAAAACGGCAATCATCAACACTGGCCCACCGGCCGATCTGACCGAACTAAACGAGCGGTGGTCCAGTGGCTTCGGTGAGCGCGGCAAACTGGTGCGCGAAGAGAGCGAACGTCCGCTAAACGCGCTGGCTGCGTTGGGAATCAAACCGGGCGACGTCGATTACGTTTTGATCACGCCGATTCAGATCTACGCCACGGCTAACATCCAACTGTTTCCCAACGCCGAGGTGTGCATCTCCAGGCGTGGGTGGATCGAAGACTTTCATGCGGAGAAGTTTCCGATGCATGTGCCGAAGAAGCTACGCATCTCTGACGAGACGTTGCAGTACCTGATGTTTGAAGGGCACGAGAAGGTTCGCCTTCTTGAAGACGAAGATCAGATCATGCCCGGTCTCCAATGCTTTTGGACCGGCGTGCATCACCGCTCGTCGATGTGCTACGTAGTCGAAACAGCGCGCGGGCGCGTCGGCATTTCCGATTGCCTGTTCAAGTTTGGAAATCTTGAAGACGGTGAACCGCTCGGGATTCAGGAGAGCCTCGAGGAGTATCACCACGCCTGTAAACGAATAAAACGCGAGACGGAGATCTTCATTCCTCTCTACGAGCCCGACGTGCTCAAGCGTTTCCCAAACGGGAAGATAGCGTGAAATGATCCGGAAAGCGTTCCTGATGACATTGAAGCCGGGAGCCGCGGCTGAATATGAAAAGCGGCACAATCCGATCTGGCCCGAGCTGCAAGCGGTGCTGAAGTCACATGGCGTTAAGACGTATTCGATCTTTCTCGATGGCAGCGATGAATTAAAGTTGTTTGCTTACGCCGAGATCGAATCCGAAGAATTGTGGCAGCGGATTGCCGATACCGATGTCTGCCGTCGCTGGTGGGCGTATATGAAAGACTTGATGTTAACGAATCCCGATGACAGTCCCGTTGTCGCTGATCTTAAAGAGGTCTTCCACCTGAATGCCGCATCGTCTCAAAGATAAAGTAGCTGTTATAACGGGCGGTTCGGGCGGCATCGGACAGGCGACGTCGGTTTTGTTTGCCGAAGAAGGCGCGAAGGTCGTTATCGCCGATCCGAATGTTGGACCAGGTGAAGCGTGCGCGGCGCAGATTTGCGCGGCCGGCGGCGATGCCGTCTTCGTTAAGACGGACATTTCGAACGAAGACGATTGTCGTAACGTTTGCGACGAAGCTGTCAAAGTCTTCGGGCAACTCAACATCCTGATCAACAACGGCGCGGCGTTTGTCCTAAAAGGCCTCGAAGCGTCTGTGGCAGAGTGGCAGAAGAGCCTGGGCGTAAACGTCGTCGGCACGGCGTTGATGAGCCGCTTCGCCTCCGAGTACATGAAGCAAGC
>JAICGQ010000250.1 GCA_025923035.1 Pyrinomonadaceae bacterium
GGAACGTAGCAGGCGAGTAACGCGACGGCGAGGGCGCCGAGAGAGACGAAGACGAACGTGAGCGCGTCTGTTGGTCCAACACCAACGAGCATCGTCGACATGACCTTCGACAGTGCGATTGCAGCGGCGAGACCGATCGCGGCGCCAATCGCAGCGAGTTTCATCCCGTCACTCACGATCAGCAACATGACGCTGCGACGTTGCGCGCCGAGTGCCATGCGAATGCCGATCTCGCTCGTGCGTTCGACGACGTGATACGACAGCATGCCGTAAATGCCAGTTGCGGCAATCAGCAATGCCAGCAGACTGACTGTTCCGGAAAACCATGCGCCCGTTCGCGCCGGTTCCAACATCCGCCGCACGTTCTCTTCCAGCGGCTCGACTGAAACGAATGCGTCTTTGTCGAGGGAACGCGCGGCTTCTCTGACGGCGCTGATGCTCGCCGGCGAGTTCTCCTTGATTCGCATGACAAACGTCAGACCGGCTGACTTGTCTCGCGAGACAGGCTTGTAGAACACAGGGCCGTCGAGTTGGCCGATCTGCCGGCTGCTGATGTCGGAGACGACACCGATGATCTCATGCGATGCGCCACCATTGTCTCTGAAGCGTTGGCCCAATGGATCGACGCCGGGCCAAAAACGATTTGCCATTGCCTGGCTGATGACTGCGAGTGATTGTCCGCTGCGCGCATCTTCCTCAGTAAATAAGCGACCGCGGCGGAGCGGGATCCCGAGCGTTTGAAAGTAGTCGGCAGAAACCGCGTTCGCGCCCACGCTCTGCGACGATCCACCACTGCCGTCGGTCTCGATCGTCGTCTCGCTTATACCCGAAAACGGCGGCACTTCCGCAAAACTCACCGATTGGACCACTGGCAAGGTCTGCAAACGTTCTGCGAGTTGTGTGTGGAGTGTTGCCGCGCGTGCTTCGTCGTAACCTTGCGTCGTCAGATCGAGCGACATGACGACGAGATTCTTCTCATTAAATCCGAGATCCGCCGATTGCGCCTGTTGTAAACCGCGCACCAGCAAGCCTGCGCCTATCAACAGCACAAGCGAAACCGCGACCTGACCAATCACCAGCAAATTGCGCAAGCGCGGACGCGAAAGGCGAGGCCGGTTTTTCGTCGACTTCAACGCGTCCGTCAGATTCGGCTTTGTCGATTGGATTGCCGGCGCCAAGCCGAACACGACGCCGGTGATCAGCGAAATGAAGAACATGTAAGTGAAAACAGTTGCGTTGGGTTTGAAGTCAATATCGAGACCGATCTCCGGAATCACCGAAAACAGAATCGGCGGCAACATAACCGCAAGCACTAAACCCATGAGACCGCCGAGAATCGCAAGCAACAGGCTTTCGGTGAGCAGGAGTCTGATCAATCGCAACCGGCTCGCGCCGAGCGCCAGTCTGACTGCGATCTCCTTGCGTCGTGCCGCGGCGCGCGCGAGCATGAGATTCGAAACGTTTGCGCACGCGATGAGCAGCACCAAACCAACGGCTGCCATGACGAGGATTGCGATCGGTGTTCCTTCGCTACGAACTTCGGGAGAATTGAGATACGACCCGGCCATGACATTGACTGTCGTTCTGCGCCCCGGATATTCATGGTCCATCTGCGCAGCGACGAGTTGCATCTCCGCCTGCAACTGCGGTAACGAAACGCCGTCTTTCAATCGACCAACCACACTCAGCCAACTGCAATTGGCGACATCCAGGAACCTGGTCTCCGGCATGACGCCCGGCTGCATCGTCACCGGAATCCAGACGTCAGGCACCGTCATCTCCGCGCCGCGAAACTCCTGCGCCGCGACTCCGACGACAGTGAACCGCTGGCGATTCAACGTTAGCGAAGTGCCAACCACGCTCGCATCGGATCCAAACCGTCGCTGCCAGAAGCTATGACTTAGAACCGCGACCGGACACTGCAGCGGTGTCTGACATTCCTTGTCGAAGAATGTGCGGCCGAGCGCGCTGCCGCCTCCCAAAATTGAGAAGTAGTTGTCCGTGACCATGAGCCCGTTGACTCGTTCGACGTTGCTGCCGCCCAGATACAATTTGACGTCAGCGGAGGCAGCCAGTCCGGCCTGGTTTGCAACTCGGTCGCGATAGTTCAGATACTCGGGATACGAGAGCAGGGCAACGTTGCCTTCAACCTGCCGCGAAAACTCTCCATCGAGGAGCTGGTAAACATTGACCACACGGTCCGGGTCTTTCACCGGCAACGGACGAAATGCAACTGAATACAGCAGCGTGAAGATGCTCGTGTTTATGCCGATGCCGAGAGCCAGCGTCAGCAAGGCGGCAGCGGTGAAGGTGCGGTGTTTGCCGAGAGTTCGCAATGAATAGCGTAAATCATGAAAAATACTAATGAGCATGTAGCTGTTCTGGGCTCCACTTCGGCGGAATGTGGCTTAAGTACGTAAACGCGCCGGCGTCAGGTTCCATTAACTTCTGCCGACACATTTAACGAAAACTCTCCTCTTGTTTTCCCATACGAGCACGTGTATAGTCCTATGGCCACGCCATAGGAGGACGCTCGGAAGATGTCCAAGACCGAAATCTGGCAGGGAACTCTTGCCTTGATGATCCTGAAAACGCTCGAAACGCTCGGGCCGCTTCATGGATACGGAATCGCCCGCCGCATCGAGCAGATCAGCGGCGATCGACTTTGCCTCAACTACGGAACCCTCTATCCCTCGCTGCTGAAACTGGAGCAGGAAGGGTGGATCGCGTCCGAATGGGGCGTTTCCGAAAACAATCGCAAAGCAAAGTACTACAAACTCACACGTTCGGGCCGCAAGCAACTCGAAAGAGAAGCCAGCGAGTGGAACCAAACCACCGCCATTGTCGCCCGGTTTTTCGTGCCCTCGGGGGATCAATCATGAGGCAACTGCGCGCCTGGCTCTTACGACTCAAGGGCCTGTTTCGGAAAGACGCTCGCGAACGCGAACTCGCCGACGAGCTCGAAAGCCACCTGCAAATGCATGTTGACGACAACATTCGCGCCGGCATGTCGCCACAGGAGGCGCACAGGGTTGCGGTGATGAAGTTGGGCGGCGTCGATCAAGCCAAGGAAGCATATCGCGATCGCGCGACCATTCCGTTTATCGAAAGCATCGTGCAGGACTTGCGATTCACGCTTCGGCAGCTCCGCAAAAACCCGGCGTTCACCGTGACCGCAACAATGATGGTCGCACTTGGCATCGGCGCGAGCGTTGCGATCTTTGCTTTCGTCGATGCGGCGCTGATCAAGCCGTTGCCGTATCAGGACCCGTCGCGTTTGTTGTTCGTCACCGAGACGACTCCGGAAATCCCGCGCGCGGCGATCTCGTACTACGACTATCTCGACTGGAAGAAGATGAACCAGGTTTTCGAGTCGCTCGACGTCTATAACCAGCGCGGCGCGGTGATAAACACGCCAACCGGAATGGAAATGGTTGACGGTGCGCGCGTGAGCGATGGCTTCTTCCGGACGCTGGGCGTTGCTCCGTTTCTCGGTCGCGACTTTTATGCGGGCGAAGATCTGCCCGAAGCGCCGCGCACAGTGATCCTCAGTTACGGCTCGTGGCAGAAGCGTTTCGGTGGTAAGCAGGACATCGTCGGCCAAACAATAACCTTCAACGAAATACCGCACACTATCGTCGGCGTGTTGCCGCAGAACTTTCATTTTGCGCCCGTTGAGAACGCCGAGTTCTGGATCACCCTGCACCCGGGCGGGAACTGCGATCAGCGACGCAGTTGCCACTATCTAAACGGCGTCGCCCGTCTCAAAGACGGTGTCTCGGAAGGTGCAGCGCTCGCCGATCTCACGCGCATCGCGAAGGATCTCGAAGCGCAATACCCGGATTCAAATCGCAACCAGGGCGCGACTGTCGCGCCGTTGGCTGAAGTGATCGTGGGCGACGTCAAACCGGTTCTGCTGCTGCTGCTCGGCGGCGCCGGGTTGTTGCTCTTGATCGCGTGCGTGAACGTAGCGAGTCTGTTGCTCGTGCGCTCGGAAACTCGTCGACGCGAGTTGTCCGTCAGAAGCGCGCTCGGCGCAACGCGCGGACGATTGATTCGCCAATTCGTGATTGAAGGATTGGTGATCGTCACCGTGGGCAGCACTGCGGCGCTTGTTAGTTCTCATTGGGCCATGCAGATCCTCACGGGATTGATTCCTACGCAGATGATGGCGAGCATGCCTTATCTGGACGATCTGCGACTCAATTCTCGCGTGCTCGTGTTTGCGATTGCGGTCGCGGGATTTGCCGCCGCGCTTTTTTCACTCACGCCGTCGTTGCGACTGTCGAGTCTGGAGATGCGAGCAGGGATGGCGGAAGGCGCTCGTGGCAGCGCCGGCAACGTCTGGACGCGGATCGGATCCAGGCTCGTGGTGCTCGAACTCACAACAGCGATGGTGTTGCTCGTCGGCGCAGGACTGCTCGGCAAGAGCTTTTATCGCTTGCTGCAAGTAGAGCCCGGCTTTGAAACGAACAATCTCATCACGATGCGAGTTACAGCGCCGCGCGCGGGTTACGCGAAAGATGAAGAAGCACTGGCGCTGGGACGGAAGCTTCAGGAAGAGGTCAAGCGATTGCCGGGTGTAACGTCGGTCGCACTGGTGGATGTGCTGCCGCTGAGTTACAACGGAAACACAGACTGGATCCGCTTCGTGGGCCGCGGCTACAACGGCGAGCATAACGAAGTGAATCAACGAGCAGTCAGTCCGGGTTACTTTGCGACGCTGCAAGCCAAACTTTTGCGCGGCCGAGCATTCAGCGACGCAGAAGATGCGAGCAAGCCTAAAGTCGTCGTCATTAATCGCACGTTGGCGCAGAAGTACTATCCCGGCGAGGACCCGATCGGCCAACGATTCGGCGACATCGATCTCGATCCGAAATCGATAAAGGAGATCATCGGCGTCGTCGACGACATCCGCGAGGGCCCGTTGGATTCGGAGATCTGGCCCGCCTACTATTATTCGTTCAATCAGTATCCCGACAACGCGTTTTCAGTGATGGTGCGGACGTCGCGCGGTGAGCAGTCGTTGATGCCGGCTGTTGCCGATGCCATACGTGGAATCGACTCGCGGATCACGGTTTCGAGTCAGACGACGATGGCGGCGAGAGCGAACAATGCGCCGACGGTTTACTTGCGACGTTCTTCGACGTGGCTGGTTGGAGGTTTCGCGGCGGTAGCGTTGTTGCTCGGAGTGGTTGGACTTTACGGCGTGATTGCTTACTCGGTGAGTCAACGCACGCGCGAGATTGGCGTGCGCATCGCGCTCGGTGCGCAACGCGCGAGTGTTTATCAACTCATCTTACGGGAAGCGGGTGCGCTCGCCCTTGCAGGAATCGTGATCGGAACCGGTTGCGCGATGATCGCCGCTTCACTGATGCGCAAATTGCTCTTCGGCACTCCGCCATGGGACGTCGCAACACTCGTTTGTGTGGCTGCGGTGTTGGGCGCGTCAGCGTTACTCGCCAGTTTTCTTCCGGCGCGACGCGCGGCTTCAGTCGATCCGATCTCTGCACTGCGCGCGGAGTAAACTGTGAAGACATAGCGTTAATCGCGCATGCGGCGTAGAATGGTCGCTCCCGGAGGTGAACACACCATGAGTGACCCGAAGCCCAGCGAACCGCCGGAACTTGCTGCAAAAACTCAAAAGCTTCCCGCGATTCAACCGCGTCCGAAAGAAGATAGTCCCGAGTTTCTCGCGCAACAGGAAGAGGTGCGGTGGATGATCGCGGCCGACGCGCCGCTCAGCGTCGTGCTTTCAAAGCTGGTGTTGATGATCGAGGCGCAGGCGCCGGACATGCTTGCCTCGATACTGTTGCTCAGCGACGACGGCAATCACGTTCGTCATGCAGTCGCGCCGAGTCTGCCGGAAAGTTACGTGAAGATGATCGACGGCAGTCCCATTGGGCCGCGGCATGGTTCATGCGGCACGGCGATGTTTCGTGGTGAGCCGGTGAGCGTCAGCGACATTCTTACCGATCCGCTTTGGGACGATTATCGTCAATACGCCGCTCCGGCGGGCCTGCGCGCCTGCTGGTCGACTCCGATCATGTCGAGCAAAGGGAAGGTGCTCGGTTCGTTTGCGATGTACTATCGCGAGCCGCGCAGTCCGGATGGCGATGAACAACACCTCACTCAAGTCGCGACCAAACTGGCCGCCGAAGCGATCGAGCACAAACTCCGCCAGCAACCGAAGTAGCTTTGCCTCATTGCCTGAGTTCGAATCCGCCGGTTTAATCTTAAGTGGCTGTCATGAAGTATCTAATATTCCGACTCCCACTAGCCCTTCTGTTAATCGCCGGCACAGTTGTAGCGCAACAAACTCCCGCGGACGATGTGGTGCGCACCAATGTCGAGCTGGTGCAAACTGCAATCACTGTCGTCAACAAGAACGGGAAGTTTGTTGAAGGTCTCGATCGCGCAGACTTTGAACTGATAATCGACGGTAAATCGCGTCCGATCAGTTTTCTCGAACGTGTAGTCGCCGCGAGTGAACGAGAACTACAACTCGCGGCGCGCAAACAACGTGACATCTCAGCACCCGCGCCGCCCGCCCCAGCCGCCAGCGTTCGCGGCCGCACGATCATTTTTCATATCGACGATCTTCATCTTTCGTTCAGCAGCCGCTCGTGAAGCTTGCCGGCGTGATTCTGAACGACAAGGGAAAAATTGTTTCCAGCTTTCAAACGCAACTCAGCGCTAAACCCATCACTGCCGAAAACTCCGAAAGCTCGGGAATCATTTTCAACCATCGCGATCCAGTCGCGCCCGGCATTTACCAGGTTCGTGTGGCAGCGCAGGACGAGCGAAGTGGACGTGTGGGCAGCGCGATGCAGTGGATTGTGATTCCGGACTTGAGCAAGGGCCAACTCACGTTGAGCAGTCTGATGATCGGCGGGCAGGTGCTGGACAACGCGGCAAGCAAAGAGACCAGTCCGCAAGTTCAACTCAGCGTCGCTCACCGTTTTCTGCGTTCAGATCAATTGGGTTACCGGATCTTTGTCTACAACGCGAAACGCAACGCTGCCTGTGCAATCAATCTCGTCGCCGAAACGCAGGTACTGCGCGACGGGAAGGTGGTTCTCAACAATCGCAGCAAGTTGAATAACGATTCCGCGGATCGCGAGCGCATTCCTTACGGCGCCGCCCTGGCGCTTCCATCGCTGTCGCCTGGAAGTTATGAGTTGAGAGTGAAGATCGTCGACGCGGTTGGCTATGCCGACGCAACTCAAAGTATAGATTTTGTTGTTCAATAAATAACGTGTTACGCCGCTACGCTGACGTTCTCAACGACACCCAGCAGGTAATGTTCGA
>JAICGQ010000251.1 GCA_025923035.1 Pyrinomonadaceae bacterium
GGGAACTCCTTCGTAAAACACCTGGACCTTGTCTTCGACGCCGCCGGGAACCTGCTTTTCAAACATGACCCAGTAGACGTTGCCTTCGCGTTCGAATTTGAGTTCCGCGGCGCCGTGGGCGACTTTGGTAATTGCGAGCGGCGGCTGCAAATCGATCTGCATCTTGTTGCCGGGCTTCACCGTTTTGAAAGTTATCGTGTTCGAACCTTTCAGGCGTTTTGTGTCAGGGAGGAATTCGACTTGGAGGTGATAATGCTGCACGTCCCACCATTCACGTTCGGGCGTGATAGAGCCACGCAGCATTTCCTGGCGAGTGATTTCGCCGGTTTGGGCCACAAGATTCGTCGCCGTCGTCAGAATCAGTCCGATTACAACGATTAGTAATTTCCGCATGGCCGGCATTGTACTGCTTATCCTCCTTTCTTTCCGCTTTTCGGTTGACACCAATTTACGCACAGGTTTACTTTCCACTAGCACCTCTTCTACTTCCTTCCCGATAGGAGACCAGCCCATGTCCCTTTCACTAAATCAACTTGGGTTGCTCGCCGGGGTTCTCGTGATTCTGGCCCTTGCGGGATGCTCGTCTGGACCTTCTTCCTCAGAGATTGAACGAGTGGCGCGAGAAAAGGTCGAGGAGTACCTTACTCCATGCGGCGACTCTTATGTTGCAGCCACTGTGGAATCAAATGGCCAACTTAGCGTTCATCAATGGGTACCCGCCAGGATAAATCTAAATGCAGGAGAGCTGACGGCGACGGATAAATCAGTCGGCATCGAATGGCAGGGAATGGTTCAGGTGGGTTTAGCTATGCGGATGAGTGACGGCGTCTATCTACCTGCGTTGGATATTCATACTCCGCAGGGCTGGTTAATAAAGAAACATGGCAAATGGGAACTTTTCAGATTTCCCAACAACACCTTGCCTGGTCTTCAACTAACAGGCGACGAACTGAAAAAAGTAGATTGCTCGGCCTTATCGGATTAGTTGATCCGACTGCGCGTGCAGCATCGCCTCTCTAACCTAGAACCACGCGTATTGCCAGGCGACGGCGACCGTGTTGAGGTTGCCGCCGATGCGCGTCGTCACACCCTTGGCCCAGGCAAGCTTTATCGACTGGCGGTCATTCAGTGGATATGAAAATGTAGCTCCGACCCGCGCGTTCTTCTGACGATCGTTGTTTGCAACGTCATTCAAGATTGTATTTCCACCGCTGTAAAACGTCGCGTTACCTGACACCCACATACGTCTACGCAACGTATAGATCACTGCTCCCTGGAAAGACGCCATCGGTCGTTGTGAGCGACGCGAGTTGACGAGAAAACTGTCGTTCGTGGTAAAGAGCCACGCGCCTGCCATGACCTCGAACGTCCAGCGTCCGTGCGGCTTTGAAACTCCGATTTCTGGCTTGAAGGCCCAACGGTTCGATCCCGGATTTACTAAACGCGCTGGATCGTACTGGCCTGTCGGTATGACGATTGAAACACTCGCGCCAATGATCGTTGCCGGCTTTCGTTCCGCAAACTCCTTTGGGCGAAGCGCCTGTCCTCCCTTGAAGAGAGTCGAGAATCGAACTCGCATGTCGCCGCCGCCTGAACGCGTCACCCGTACTTGATCTTCGAAAACTGTTCCTTGCGCCTTGCCCCAGATGTAAGGCGCAAGCACGGCGACGTTCGCTTGTCTGCCGGCAAGATTGAATGTTCGTCCATACCCGATTGAAGCCGCGTTGAGGTTTACCTTTACGTCCTCGAGCGGCAGAGATGAATCGAGCAGCACGTCGCCTGACTGGTAAGCGTAAGCGAGCACGACGAATTGCGTGCCTGTAGGGGCAGGGGAGTAGGCACGCGGCTCCATCTCCTGAGCGGCGGCAGAAATGGTGATGACCGCAGCCAGGATGATTAGTGTCAGTGGTCTGAAGATCAAGGCTTGTAAAGCGTAGACGCTTCAAGCACAGGCGGCACCTGTCATTTTTACTAGAGAAGGAGATCAGCGGCTGATCTTGTGGATCGCCGTTCACTCGGACTCGGTTCCGGCGCCGACGCGAAACGTGTGTCCGTCGGGGTGACGGATGTGACACTCACGCACGTTCCAGGGCATGTCCGTCGGCGGGAATGGAGCAACGATGCCGAGCTTCAATGCGTGCTCGTAAAACGCGTCAACCTCGGCCGGCGATTCCAACCACCAGCTCATCCATGTGCTGCCGGCCTGACTGTCCCACGGCTCCTGCGGCATCGGACCGCCACGCAACCCCTGGCAATTCTGACAAAGAAAGATCTCAACGTCTCCGGAGCCGACTGCACCGAAATTCGGCGGATCGCCGTAGTCCCAGTGCTTCTCCCAGCCAAGCTTCTCGAACCACGCAAAACTCTCCGCGAGGTTGCTGACATTAAGTATCGGAGTAACACCCTGGACCTTCATCTCTGACCTCCAATAAGCGCTCGTCGCAACTAGTTCTTGACGACTGGCTGACTGTTTGTTTTAACTGCGCTAGACATACCATGCACAGCTTCTTCATTCAATACGTCTTTCTGATCCTGATCATTTTGGGGTTGGTGATGATTGCCGACCGCCTGCGTGTCGCGTATCCAATCGTGCTGGTCGTGGGCGGGCTGGCTCTGAGTTTCACAAGTCAATTCTCACACATCTCGATCGATCCGGAGCTGCTGTTCTTTATCTTCCTTCCGCCGCTGCTCTACGAAGCCGCGTGGCAAATATCGTGGAAGGAGTTTTGGAGGTGGCGAAGATTGATCGCGAGCTTTGCGTTTCCGATCGTGATCATCACGGCCTGCGTCATCGCTTTCGCCGCCCACGCGCTTATCCCCGGGTTCACGCTGGCGCTCGGGTTTCTGCTCGGCGGCATTATCTCCCCACCCGATGCAATCTCAGCCACCACGATCATGCGGCGCGTGAACGTGCCGAAGGCGATGGTGAGCATTGCCGAAGGCGAAAGTCTGCTCAACGACGCGTCGT
This sequence comes from Pyrinomonadaceae bacterium, assembly GCA_025923035.1. Lineage (GTDB taxonomy): Bacteria > Acidobacteriota > Blastocatellia > Pyrinomonadales > Pyrinomonadaceae > PSRF01. The sequence continues at coordinate 2,969 of JAICGQ010000251.1, forward strand.
CGCTGATCGTGTTTCGTTTTGCCCTGGCGGCCGTTTTGACCGGGCAGTTTTACCTTCAACAGGCGGCAGTCACTTTCGCCATCGTGATCGCTGGCGGCTTCGCTGTCGGACTGGCGCTTGGCTTCGTTTTCTACGAGATGCATCGCCGGCTGCCTACGACCACGAGCACGGAGATCGTTCTCACTCTCGTCACGCCGTATTGCCTCTACTACGTTGCGGAGACATTTCATTTTTCAGGCGTGCTGGCCGTAGTGACCGGCGGACTATTTCTCTCGAGCAGGCGGCAGAAGCTGTTGAACTTCAAGAGTCGCATTCAAGGTGTGAATGTTTGGACCAACCTCGTCTTCGTTCTAAACGGATTGGTCTTTCTGCTCATCGGACTCCAGTTGCCGGAGGTTGTGCGGCAGCTTGGCGACACGAGTCTGGCGACGGCCATAGGATACGCGTTAGTCATCTCGCTTATTCTGATCGTGTCGCGTTTGATTTGCACGCTGGGCGCCTCGGCGTTCACGCGCTTCGCGAGCCGTTTCATAACGGTTGCCGACCCGCATCCAGGCTGGAGAAATCCCTTGATCATGGGTTGGACAGGCATGCGCGGTGTTGTTTCGCTGGCGGCGGCGCTCTCTATTCCATTGTTTATCAGCGAGGGGCAGCCATTTCCGTATCGCAACCTGATCCTGTTTATCACCTTCACTGTGATTCTGGTAACGCTGGTGATTCAAGGGCTGACACTTCCCTGGGTGATCCGAACGGTGAAGCCGGAAGACAAGTACACGGCCATCTCCGAGTACGAGCAGGAGATACTGCTGCAAAAGAAAACGGTTGAGGCCGCGCTCGAGCTCCTCGACGAGAAATACGCCAAAGAACGCGAACATAACGAACACATAGACCAGTTATTTCGCCGCCTGGAAATGGATCTCAGATCCCTGGACCACGAACTCATCACGCACGATCCGGACGGCAACTCTCTAGGCCGGTATCAAGCGGTATACCTCGAAGTGCTGGACCATCAACGGACGTTGTTGGATGAAATGAACCAGTCAGCCGACTTCGATGAGGAACTGATCCGGAAATACCTGTCGTTGATCGATCTGGAAGAGTTCAAGATGCGTGAGATGCGACTTCACGAAGCTAATGAAGAGTGATTTGTTCACGCTTCGCGAAATGTCTCTTCCTTAACCTCGCCCGCCACTATTTCCGCCGTGAAATACTCACCGGGGCGAATCGGAAATCCCGCCATGCGCCGCAACATGACGATCTGCCCAACGTGCGTGAGCGCATCGCCGATCGGCCCCTGCACCAGTCGCTCCACCGGACAAGCGAGTGTGCCATCTGAGGCGAGATACGCGTCCAACGCGTTCACAGATGCGAAAAACCGAGCGACTTCCTGTTTCCACGGCAGCGGCGTGGATGTCAGATAGACCATTTCGCCTTTCACCAGATGCAGAGAGCCTTCGAGCAGGTCGCCGATGTGGGCCAGGATCTCTCCGGGTGTGCGCGTGGTTTCGTGCGTGCGGAACCGCGCGAAGCTTGCAGGAGCGTCTACGACAGCGACTCCGCCACGATAACCCACAGTCGCAACCAAGTGGCGCAACACTTCACGTTTCAAATCTGACGACAACGTCTTCGCCTCACTTTCATAAACCATGCCCGTCGCAGCTTCTGGCGGAAATGATAGAATGCTCCCGCGCGCGCGCGCGTCTCCCGTAGTAATCTTCAGTAGAACTCGTCTTTCGTCAAATATGCCTAAAACTTTTGACTGTCCCAAATGTGGAGCGCCGGTTGCGTTTCAACCTGCCGGAGATTTTAGCAACCCGCAAACAAGAGTGCGTTGCGATTATTGTCACAGCCAATTGATCGCGCCAAACGAACTGTCCGGCCAACCGGCGCGAGTGGTCCGTATTCAATTCGGATCCGGTTCGGGTGGTAGGTTTCCGAAGTGGGTCTTGTTGGTATTAGCGATTCCGCTGATTGGTCTGTTTTTGGGAGTGCTCGCGTTCGTTGGTGGGCTGGGATCGGTATTCTACTCCGTCAAGCGTGCAGCGGACGGACCAGCCACGCCCTCACGGCCCACTACTCCCGGAAAAGAAAAATCGCCCGGCTTCGGCAACGTCCTGCTCACGTTCGGCAGCGAAGGAATCGGCCCGGGCATGTTTACCGACGCGCGCAGCATTGCTGTTGATGGCGCGGGAAAGATTTACGTCGGTGAATACACAGGCGGACGGATTCAGGTTTTCGATCCGGCCGGGAAGTTTCTCAATCAATGGAGTATCGGCGATCGCAAAACAATCCTGCGTGGGTTGGCCGCAGACCGCAAAGGCACCGTCTACGCTGCGCACGGCGGAAAGATAGTGCGCTATTCAGGCGAGACAGGCGAGCAGCTCGGTGAAATGGCGTACGAACGATCGGGTTTCGACGATGTGAGCGCCGGAGCCGATGGTGGGTTAGTCGCGGCGTGGCACAGCAATCGAGACGACATCGTGGCGTTTGATGCGAGCGGGAAAGCGATACGGACCATTCAGTCCGCCATCAGTGGCGCCAGCGGCGACTCCGAGTTGAGCATGCGCGTGGCAGTCAGTGGATCGGGTGAGATCTACGCCCTCGGTAGATTCAACAACGGCGTCTTCAAATTTGCGCGCGACGGGAAGTTCATGAATCGCTTTGGCAGCAGCGGCGATAAACCCGGTGAATTTCGCGCTGCCTATTCGATTGCCGTCGACGGTTACGGACGCGTCTACGTAGGCGACATAAAGGGCATTCAAGTCTTCGACGCGAACGGGCGCTACCTGGCACTACTCGAGCAAAAGGGCATGGCCTTCGGCATGGTCTTCAACGACAAAAACGAACTCTTCGTTATCGCCCGCGACCGTGTGATCAAGTACGCACTGCCCGCGCCGTAACTAGCGAACGGGGTTTCTCAGAACATCTGCCAGCGCGTGCAAACGCGTCGCGTCGGCGCCAGTGGCTGTTCCCGCACTCTGGTCCACTAAGCCGGCGATAGCCTTGAGTCTGTCGCGTGATGCTCGATTCAAGCGTGCAGTCTCGGCACTCTGAATCTCCTTGCGGAGCGTAGCGATCCTGTCCGCCGGCAAGCCTTGCGAACGCTCCAATTGATCGATATACGCCTTCGCCACGACCAGCTTCCGCGGCCACTCAATCTTCTCCTGGTTCTGCACGTTCAACGTGCCGACGCGCACCGTCTTCGCCGCATCGATCTCGTTTTGCGTAACAAACTTCGTCGGTGTCAGTTCGAAGATGTCCAAACCGCGCGCGATCTCTGACGCGTAGATGCGGCCGTTGTACCAATACGCCGACCAGTCGCCGCCGAGCACGAGCAGGTTCGGATCGATTGGACCACGATCGAAGTACGCGATCTCAACCGGATGCTGGGCGTCAGTGAAATCGAGGATCGAAATCCCGCCCTGGTACCACGCTTGCACCTTGATGTCGCGACCAGGAATCGGAACAAGCGAGCCATTGTGGGCCACGCAGTTTTCGCTGTCGCCTTGTGCGGCCGGCAACTTGTAGTAGCTCGCGAACTTCAGCTTGTTGTTGTCGAGGTGGAAGATCGCATCCGCGCCCCACTTGTTCGGATCGTTCGCGCGACAGCGAGCAGCGAGGCCGCCGCCCCATTCATCTGTGAAGACGACTTTCTTTCCATCATTCGAAAACGAAGCCGAATGCCAGTACGCATAATTCGGATCGTTGACAGCGTCGATGCGCTTGGGATTCGCGGGATCTTTGATGTCTAGCAGGATGCCATTTCCGGAGCAGGCGCCGGCCGCGAGCCCGAGTGCGGAGTAGACCGTGATGTCGTGACACTGATCGCTGTCCGACGGTTTTTCCGGTCCATCTTTACCATGCGTGCCACCGTTGCTCAGCGCGTTCAGAACTCCGGTTCGCGAATCCATGAACAGACGCGGACTCGAAACGACGCGCGCGTTCTGCGGCGCTGCCAGCGGGACTTTGATCACCTCAATGCGAAACAGCGCCGTGTTTGGATCTTTATCTGGCTTCTCACCCGAGCAGCCGGCGAGCTCTTCAGGTTGCCTGACGAACGACGTCCCCGAAACGTAGATGTAGACGTTGCTCTTGTCGTTTGGATCGACGACGAGCGTGTGCGTATGTGAGCCGCGACAAGTTTGGACCGCGGCGACCTGCTTCGGGTTTCTGATGTCGGTGATGTCGAAGATCCTCACGCCGCGAAAACGATCTTTCTGTGCCGGCGGTGGTGGTGGTTCTTTTTTCTCCACTCCGGCAACAGGTTCGGGAGCCGGCGGCGGTGGTGGAAAACCTTGCGTGCCGCAGTCGAGCCGGCCATTGGGCATTTCAACTGAC
>JAICGQ010000252.1 GCA_025923035.1 Pyrinomonadaceae bacterium
AGCGCGAGGTGCTTTGGGTCACTGATTACTGGAGCACCGAACATTATCACTGGTTGACCGACGTGACGACGCGGCTGTTCTTCGTGCGGGATCAATTGCGGGACCTGTTGTTGGTGTTGCCGGGTTCGTATGAGACGCGCGATGTGGTGAAGGCTACGTTGAAAGCGTTTGGCGCGACGAATGTGGAGTTCATTGATGACGGCGAGGTAGTGCAATGCCGAAGTCTCCTGATGCCGTCGCATACGGCGCCGTCGGGACACTTCAATACGGAAGCGATTCGGGGCGTGCGAAATGTGTTGTTATCGGCGTATGGGGAAATGAGCAGTGAAGAGAAGCGGATCTACATCAGTCGTGGAGGCGTCGCTAAGCGACGGATCGTCAATGAAGACGAGGTGACCTCGATCCTGCGGAAGTTTGGGTTTGAAACTGTTCGGACGGAAGAGCTTTCGTTCGCAGAACAAGTAAGGCTGTGTTCGCAGGCGCGTTACATCGTTTCGAATCACGGCGCGGGGTTGACCAACATGCTGTTCATGCGTGACGGCGGTAGCGTGTTGGAGCTTCGTCACCAGGCTGATTGCATCAACAATTGTTACTTCACGCTGGCGTCGGCGCTCGACTTGAACTACTTGTACCAAACGTGCGCGCCGGAGGATCGAGCGGCCGATCCGCACGATGCGCACTTGCTCGTCGATTGTGATCAGCTTGAACATAACTTAACGCTGCTGCTTCGTTCGTAGCCGCCCTTGCAGCGTTCGTAGCCTCGCTCTTGCGTCGTCAGGTCGTGCATCGTGGCGCGCTGCCGCGTGCTTTCACAATCTGTTTCATAAACCGCTTCGCCACTTTACCAGCCACGGTCCCACCCAATGAACTGAGCTTGCCGCTGGCAACAACGATATCCGTGTCTTTGTGAATGGCAGTGTAGGTGTACTTCGTGAACACGTCGTGTTCGACGATCAGGATCAGGTCGGCCTCGTTGTAGTCGCGGGTGATGACCATGCATAACTGGGAAAACTCTTTCCGTTTCTGTAGCTTCGCCTCGATCACCGCCACGCCGACGAACAGCGACGTAGACTTTACATAGATCATCCGCGCGGAGCGCAGCGCTTCGGATGGGTCGTTGTAAACCGGCGGCGTGAGTCCTTGCCGAACAACGGGCACGATCGCGGCCGGCTTCTCCGCTACTACCGCGGGCTTCTCCGCGAACCTTGGTCGTTCGATGAATGGAACCGCACCTTGCTCGTGCTCGGGTAGTTGCGCGACGGCAGTTGCCGAGCACAATCCGATCAGCGTCAGGAGTAAGAGGAAGCTTTGCTTATTGTGGCGAGTCATGGCAGTACAAAGTATCCTCCAATTCGCATCCGCCATGGACGCACGTAGGACAGTCTTACGATTGTCACTTGGGAACCGCGTTATTTCGCCAGGAACAGCGCGTACGTGGCGGCGAGGACGGACCATGCGACGATTGTGACCCACAGCGGAACTCGTTTCGCCGCGTGCTTAACGCTGCGAATGCTGTCGTCGAGACTGGCGCCGCTGATTAACCGTTGCAGGCCGCCAACGCTGGTAACAACGTAGAAACACGCGACCATCACTGGCGCCAGCGCCAGCGCCCACATCAATTCCGATCCTGTTTGCCAAAACATCAGGACGAGCGTGGCCAGCACACCCACCGCGCCGACGACGATGAGCCAGAACGCGAGGGCGATCCCACGATGCAGTCCCAAAGCAACAACGCTGGTAGTGATATTGGCGCTGAGATCTTCCGGATAATCTTCCGCGGTGTTTACGAGGATGACGCCCATCTGGAGTGTTCCGTAGGCGGCGGCGAAGATCATCACGGACAACGAGGGGAACGTGTCTACGAGCAGACTGACGAAGAGCATTGGTCCAACGAAGATGATGAGCCACAGGCAGATGAGTTGCGCGAGTCCGCGTCCTTTTAGTTGGACCGGCTTCACTGAATACGCCGCGCCGAGCACGAGCCCGATCGCAACCAGCGCAAATAGTAACCACCTGTTCAGCGACCAGGCGAGATGGAATGACAGGACCAGTGCGAGTGCCGCGGTCGCGATCACCTGGAACGTCACGAACTTCACACCGAGCCCGTACACCGCTTCCGAAAGATGCGGTTTGTAAACGGCGTCAAGATCGCGATCGGCGAGACAGTTGATCATGTCTCCGAAGGCAAACAACAGGAAGAAGATGAAGATGCCTTCCCACAAGTAAAAAGTCTTGAGCGGGGCCGTGTCGCGAAGCAGGATCAGCAGTGGAATGGCGAGGATCGGGATCTCCGCAATGCGAAACTCAACGCGCCGGATGCGAAGCATGTAAATGAGGTAACGAAGCATACAGTCAGTGGTCAGTAGTCAGTAGTCAGTGGTCCGTGGTCAAGGCTATCGTGCGTTTGACAGATGTGCTGGCCACTGACTACTGACCGTTACAGAATGTTGACACGACGAATGTGACGCTCTGCTTGATTGGCGAATGCGCGTCGACCGTGCAGCAGTGCAAAGTTATCAGCGATTACAACGTCGCCAGTTTCCCACCGGTAAGCGTGACAACATTCTTCGTCGTTCAATCGGCGGTGCATGTCTGCCATGAACCCGGGCTGTTGTTCCTTGGAGATGCCGTCGATCTCGAGTTGGACCGGATTCAGATCCTCAACCGGTTCGGCATAGCGCAGCACGCGAAAACCCAACGTCGGATGTGAACTCAGCAGCGGAGAACTGAACCTGCCTCCGTAGTGCACGATCTTTTCCGTCGTGTAAGTGATTGCAACGTGCTGCCAGAGTTTTTGTAGTTCGGAGGGCGCCTGGGCCAGCAGACGAACTGTGTCGCAAAAGAGGGTCTCGCCGCCCGCTTGCGCATCCGGAGCTGCATCGCAATGAAAGAAAATGTAGTGCGGGCTGCGCGACAGAAACGCGCCGTCCCAATGAAAGGGAACAGCACGGTTCGTGTAAAGGTAGTTCTTCGTCTTGGGATCGACTCGTAGATCGTTGACGGCGCCAAACTCCCACTCGAGCAACTCTCCCAGACCCCGGCAGAAATCCGGCAGCGCCGCACCGTTGAGTGGCGCAAAACCCTTCAGTACCACGAACCGGTGCTCGTCGATCCACTGCTGCAAAAGCGACGTGGGAAGTTCCAACAGATTGGTCCCCGGCGAAACCGGTCGCACAACAAGCCCAAAAGGTTGTAGTTGTTCGAGGTTCAAGAGGCGAATCCGTTTCGTGGCACTCCGAGTTGTTGACGCAGATCGCCGATGCTCATCTCCAGCAATGAATCGTAGGGAATCTCGGTGCCATAAAGGTTGTGTGCGCCGCGCGAATCGCGCCATGCCCTCCAGATTCTTTTCGGCGCGACGAAGAGTCCAAAGAAGATCGCTCCGAAGCACAGGATGTAGATCATCAACGAACCGCATCCGCCGCGAAGCTCGTACGCGCTGATCTCCGCTTCGCCAATCAACCCGGTACTGTATCCGGTAACCACGTGATGCAGATCATGCACCGGAAGAAAACCCGGATTCGGCAACCAGATGGGCCACTTGAAGAAGAAGACGGGAAACCGCCTGTTCGTGTAACTGCTGAGCTCAAGATTGTTCTGGGCCAGGTAACGATCGCGCCCGACTCTTACCTTCTCTTCGCTCATAGTCTCATCAGAGTTCGAGGTAACTCGGCCGTCCGTCGCGTTCAACCACGCGCGCGCCGAGTTCCTCAGCTTCGTGCCGGCGCATCATTCTGAAACTGCCGCCTTCTTTAACGGTAACGCCATGCCACGGCGTCAGCCAGGTGTCGTTAGCTTCTCCGAGAAGCATACCGATCTTTTCCGAGTGTGGACCCTGCGGATGAATCGAAAGCCGCAGCGACATTGGAAAGCAGTCGTTGAGCAGCCGTCCCCAGCCGTCACTTCGCTGAATAACACCATGCGCGAGCTCTTTGCAATCGTTTCGTACTCGAGTTCGACTCTTGCCGGTTTCCATCGCCAGACGGTCTTCGAACAGAAAACGCTGGATGCCGTTGAACAATTCGCGATGATGGGCGAAGGCGTGAATGCGCGCTTCGATCGCTGCCAGCGAATCGCAATAGTGAAGTATCAACTGCTCGCGCATCGCCACGTGGTCCTCGACGTCGAACAGATCTTCCATACAGAAGAAGTCGAGCGATCCGGCCTCGACCCGTTTAATCATACGCTTGATCTCGGCGGCGTAGTTCGTAACATCTTCATCGGCAACGCCCACAAGATCGCTGAACACGCGGCCATCGGAACAGATCGAGATCCGGGCCCCCGGCGGGTACAACTGCTTCAACTCCGCGCAGACGTTCTCCAGAAACCGCAACGCGTTCTCTTCGGCCATGTCCGGCAGTCGCCCGAGCACTTTCCTGGTGTTTGGTGACTTTGCCGGAAACGACGGCAACAGAAAATGGATAGGCTCGCCCGCTGCGATCCAACGGCGCACCTTCGGCAGATGCATCGCCAGGCATTGCTCGCACGGGTTTTCAGCGCAGGTTCCGGCGTGTGATTGCAGACGGCGGTGACGAAACAGTTGTTTCAGAATCGCGATTGAGAGCTGAGTTTGTTCAGCGTCCGGCGCCGGCTCGACGAATTGCGCGGCTACGAGTTCCAACTGGCCCAACCGCTTCTTGAGGTTCGGTAACCACGCCAGACTGCTCGATAACGAAAGCATGTCGCAAACGAAGTCGAGCGCTGTGCGCGTCGCGGCAGCGTCAGGCGATCGGTCCTGCGTCCACAAAAGCATCAGTGCGAGGTGGATGGCATAAAGACTCCGGACCATCTCCGGTTTGCTGGCCTTGCGAACATCCGTCGCGCCGAGTACGACTGCCGAGAACACACCGATGACGCGGCTGCGAATGACCTCGGTCTGCTGGTTCAAGGCGCCGAGTTCGTGACGCGGATCGAGTAGCGTCGCAACCAGCGAGGCCAGAGCCTCACGATGCGGAGCGACCAGTTCGATCTTGGCCTCCATCGCGGCCCGGAAGCGCGTCGCAAGATCTCCATCCGGCAACTCGCTCACACGCGCCTCCAGCTCCGCAGCAACGCGCGCATAAAACGCCAGCACCAGATCCTCATCGCGGCGGAAGAAAACCTGAGCCCGTTCGAGCGAACAATTGGCGCGCTCCGCCGCATCCCTGAGCAGCTCGCCCGTTAGTCCTCGTTGAGCGAGCAACACAAACGCCGCCTCGGCAACGCGCTGTCGTGTGCGCGTGTCGACGATATTCATTGTGCTCATTCTGAAGATACTCGGAAGGTAGTTATCAACTTCGTTCGCATTCGAATTCAACCACAGAAATCGACCATAAGTGAACCTAAATTTATAGTATGCTGCCGCCCGAGGGACGCCTATGACGACTAAATCGCTGGAAACGATTGGTAGTAACAAAGCCTTGACGGCGCATAAGGCCAACGGCAAAGGAATCGTTTGGGCCATTGTCGACTCCGGCATTGACGGCAGCCATGACCACTTCAAAAAACACAAGAACCTTGAACTGCCGCCTCCGTTACGACACCGCTCATTCTCCGAGGCTGAGTTAAAACGTGGGGCCGTAGTCGAAATTGACGAGGAAGAGAGCGCAGAGGACGCCTTGGTAGATGTTTACGGACATGGAACGCACATCGCGGGTATCGTCGCCGGAGAGCTATCCGCCAGGGAGGGCATGGGCGTTGAGAGTCTTGGAGTCAAATCGATGCGAGGTATCGCGCCGCTTGCGAAACTCCTCAGCGTGAAAATCCTCTCCAAGAAACGGACGATGCAGTACACCGAGTTTGCGTTTCTAAAGGCGCTCGAGTGGCTGATTGAATTGAACAAAAAAGGGAAACCAGCGATTCATGGCGTGATGGTCGGCGTTAACTTTCCCGTGGAGGTAAGGAACTTCGCTTGCGGCCACTCGCCTGTCTGTGACGCCGTCAACAAGGTGGTCCAAGCCGGCATGGTTGTGGTGGCTCCGGCCGGTAACCTGGGATACAAGGATGGCTCACCAGACAATCAGTTTAGCTACGGTTTGTCCAGTTCGATCACCGATCCCGGCAACGCCGAGCTGGCAATCACGGTAGGTGCTACTCACCGATTCCTCCCGCAACAGTATGGCGCATCTTTTTTTTCTTCGCGTGGTCCGACGTTGGATGGAAGGTTCAAGCCCGATCTCCTCGCTCCCGGCGAGACGATCACTTCATGTGCGGTCGGCCGAGAGGGACGTGGTAAGTCGTCGTATTCCACTTACCAGAGGCTCGACGGCACTTCGGTCGCGGCGGCGCACGTGGCCGGAGCAGCGGCCGCTCTTTTGTCGGTGCGTCGCGAGCTGATTGGAAAGCCGCAAGACGTCAAACAGATCTTGATGGACACCGCGACCGACCTTCAACGCACGCGTCAGTTTCAGGGAGCAGGTTTGGTGAATCTGGAAAAAGCGGTAACGCACAAGCTTGTGCCAGGGCGAAAATCGGCAAAGAAGTTGGCTGCGGAGTTGCCTCCCCTCAAATCCGAACGACATCACGAGCCGCAATATGCTCAAAACCCGGCGGACGCAAACGTTCAATCATCGAAGCGGTTCGTCGTGGCCTTCTCTTATTCAGGTAAGCACGAAGCTACGCTTGTGAGAGTTGTTGGTGAAGTCCGCCGTAGAGCTGTGCTTGAACCTCGCCAGGTGTTTTACGCGCCGGATCACAAAGCGGCACTGTCGCAGCCGGATCTGGACAAAAAACTGAAGCAGTATTACTTCGAAGACTCGGAGCTCGTGGTCGTGTTTCTCGGACAGGCTTATCAGGAAAGCGAGTGGTGCGGTTTGGAGTGGCGGACAATTCTGAGGCGAGCGCGAAAAGAAGGCGGCGATCGAATCATGTTACTGCGGTTCGATGACGGCGAAGTCGATGGACTGAAATCTACCGACGGCTATATTGATATTCGAGGGTATCAACCCGCGGAGATTGCGTTGGAAATCCTTGATCGTCTGGAGCTGGTCCGGAACAACCAATCGCCGCGCGCAAGTTGATTTTGAAGTGAATGGTGCCGGAGGTCGGACTCGAACCGACATGAGCAGTGAAGCTCGCCAGATTTTGAGTCTGGTGCGTATACCAATTTCGCCACTCCGGCGCGAAGGGCTGACATCATAAGGCCGTTTATCCCGCCTTGGCAACACCCGCCCTTTGGTCCCACACCGGCCGATCTAAACACCTGGTACTCACCAATTTAACCCTTCGTAAAAACTTGTTTGCCACGATTGGGCAAAACGGCTAGAATGCCTGAGCCAGGTTATGGGCCGGGCACGTCCGAGAGCCCCC
>JAICGQ010000253.1 GCA_025923035.1 Pyrinomonadaceae bacterium
CGCTGAGAGCCGCGGGATTCGTTGTGCTTGATGCCGCAGTGAATTTCCTGAGGCAATACGGCGGCCTACGTATCAGATATCCGCATGCCAAGGTAATTGGCATGGAGGACGAGATGCACTTCGATCCTTCCATTGCAAGTAAGCACATTCAAGCGATCGACGTAGATGCTTACGCCAAAGTCCTCGGCAAGGAACTCTGTCCGATTGGAGAAGCTGCGCGCGGGTATTTGATCCTAATGATGGACGAAACCGGACAGGTCTACGCATCCTATGACGACTTCTTGACTTGCGTAGGCACTTCAGGTTTAACGGCGATTGACGCTCTGTGTTCAGGTAAAGACTTGGAAGCGATACCAATAGAAACTGACTAATTCCGTCTTAAGGTGACCTCACTCGCGCAGGGCGCATCGTTAGAGGTAGTGACCGCAGCACTTACTACACTAACGATCACTACAAACCCTTACAAAGATCGAATGATAAAGCCATGAGCAAGGAACGTTTGTATTTACCTGAAGCCCCATACCTACACGTCATCGGAGCAAGCATCTCTGAGATCACTGACTTTGGGTGGTCACTTGCGAGGCACGGCTCGCTGCGGGTGGTTGTTCGTTTTCTGCGAGGCAAAAAGATGGCAAGGCTACCTTCTCTTTATGATGAATTCGCCGCTGCTTTACAGGTCCCTTACTACTTCGGCGAGAACTGGAATGCTTTAGATGAGTGCATCACAGACCTTGAGTGGGCCGGGAGATGTTTATCTGCTGGTAATCACAGATGCTAAGAACGTCTTGGCAGAAGAGCCTGATGATCAACTAGAGGCCTTAACAAGTTTGCTTGAAGAGGCCGGCAGCGAATGGAGCCAGCGTGTCGAAGCTTCGGAAGTGGATCGTCAAGCCGGAGCGTTCCATGTGGCCTTCCAGTGCGATGAGTCTGAGAAGCAAGCGATGATGACCCGTCTTGAGACCGTCGGGGCGTCTTTTCAAGAGCTATTCATTTAAGTCGCTCTGCTCCAGACCTGAAGTGAACAAATTGGATAATCAAGCTGACCGTTCTGTTGTTCGTCACCTGCTGCCGGCGGGATACACCTTGATCCAATGATTCCGCACTTTCGGGCGGATGCGGGTGCCGGCGTGGGTGGAGAAGATGACGTTGGAGGTTTGGTTGGGGAGGTGGCAGTCGACGCACTTGCCCAACAATGAGCGGCCGCGGCGGGGGAAGAGGCCGCAGCTTTCTACTTTGTGGCAGGTGAGACAGCGCGCGGAGAAGTCGACGACGTCGCGCTGTGGCGTGTGGACGTCATGGCATGTCGAGCAGGTCATGTTTGATGACTTGAAGCATTTGCTGCGTTCGAGCAAGGCGACCTGGTTGCCGTGAACGTCAAGCGGATCGTTTGCTGCCGGCGACGCGAGTTGTAAGTGATCGGCTAAAGCGTCGCCTACCTTGAAAGAGAACACGGGAGTTTTCGCGACTCCGATCCCACCATGACACAACGAACACAGATCGAGTTGACGATTGCGCGGTAGCTTTGCCGGATTCACGATCAACTGGTCAGCAGGCTTTGCGTTGGGAACAGCATTCACCGATGAATGTTGAGCGCCTGGTCCATGACATCGTTCGCACGTCACGCCCAGCACCAGGTTCGCCTTTCGATATCGATTCGCGGCGTTCGGATCATCGATAGTCTCAGCATACGTACCGTGACATTCGATGCAGCGCGCCAGCACCGGACGACTGAAGTCGACGACGCGATCGCCATAGCCGGGACTGTTCACCCAGCCCGCAATCTCGGTCCAATACGACACCGGAAGCTGAAACAGCCGATCCGCTTCACCACCATCCACGGCCCGTCCCCAATACAAGTAAGTTTGACCCTTTCGACCTGACCCAACGACGAGATCGAAACGATGCGAGATCGAAACAGTGTGCGGCGCGATGCCGAGCACTCCCGTTTGGAACAGACCGTCGCCGCGAGCCTCCATGCGGTACTGCAACTCGGGCTCGGGAGTTTTCAAGACATTTTTCCCGGGAGCGAAACTACCAGCGATCGATTCACGCGTCGCGATACGTGAGGTCAGATGATGCGCCGTCCGCGGAAACTCTTTCTGCTTCGGATGACACGAGAGACACTTTTCATCGCCGACATACCCGGGCCGAGTTTCGTTTTGCGCAGGATAGACGACAAGCGCGAGCGCAGCGACGGCGAGACAAACTAACAATGTTCCAGCCGCGTTCACAACAACACACTAAAACACGGATTACGGAGTTGAGCTTACTGACGTCGGTCGTGGTTGACCGATCTCCGTTGCCGCCTGCACCAACTGCTTCACCGCCGGCACAACCATAAACTCCAGCGCCGCATACGGCTTCGCTGCTTCATCCAACTTCAGCGTCGTCGCTTCGCGCCACTCTCGCGTTGGCGGCTGACCGAGTTTCAGATACGAGATCGCCTCCAGCCCGACGTCGCCCAACTCCGAAAGTCCCTTCGTCAGCGGCTTGATCTCCTTCAAGGCCGGCGAGTGATCGATCATTGGACCAAGCGCCGCTCCAGACTCCTGCCATTCAGACAACATCTCAATCAACTCCGAGCGATACAACTGGTACCGCGGCGCATCCGCGAGAAACTCTTTCACCATCCACGTAAACCTGCGCGCGCCTTCCGCATCGGGCAGCGCCGCGTCGATCACGCCAGTCAACGGACTGAGCATCGTTTGCGGCCGCATCTGATACCGGCGGTACTCCTTCACCGGCTCGACGACCGACACGAGCGTCTTCAATGGTCCAGTATCGTCGTGACGCACAAGACGGCGCAGCATCATGTCCTGATTTTTCTTGTGCAACAGTCCCAACTCTTCCAACTGCAAACTAATGATTGCCAACCGGCGATACATGTCGTTCACGTCGGTAACGGTCCGCGGCGACCAGAGTCGTTCAGCGATCGCGGCCGTGCGAGGCCAGATGCGCGAGTCGATCGTTTCCGGCGTGACCCACTCGGCCCACATCGTAGCTTCGCCGCCAAGCACGTGTTTGGCTTCCGCCGGCGTGAGCGTGCTGTCGGCTGGAAGCGGATCGGAAGCGTAGTGATGCGACGCCGGCTGGATCAGATCGATGTAATAACCGTTGGAGAGGATTCCGTCGTAACCCTTGCGCGCGGCTTCGGCGAGCGCCGCGGTCCCGCGCCACGAGTGAATCACGATGTCCTTCGGCAACTCGGGTTGCAGGATCTCATCCCAACCGATCATCTTCTTGCCGTTCTTCTGAAGGATCTTGAGCAGGCGCGTGTTGAAGTAAGCCTGAAGCGCGTGGTTGTCCTTGATCCCTTTCTCTTTCATGTACGCCTGGATCGCGGGATTGCGGTCCCATTGCTTGCCTTCGTTCTCGTCGCCACCGATGTGCAGATACTCATCGGGGAAGAGCGCCGCCATCTCACTCAGAAACCCGTCGAGAAACTTGTAGACCTCCTCGCGAGTCGGGTCGAGCGCCGGCTCGAAGATTCCCGGACGGCGTTCGATCGTGTATGGACCAGGCGCACTGCCGAGTTCCGGATAACCAACCAGCCAGCTCGTACTGTGGCCCGGAATATCAAACTCGGGCACGACACGAATGCCGCGGTCGCGCGCGTATGCAATGATTTCTTTGACCTGTTCGTGCGTGAAATAGTTTCCGTCGGAACCGAGTTGGTGCAGCTTGGGATACTTCTTGCTTTCGACACGAAAGCCCTGGTCCTCCGTAAGATGCCAGTGAAAGACGTTCAACTTCACTGCCGCCATCGCGTCGAGATTTCGCTTGAGCGTTTCCATCGTTTGGAAGTGACGCGCGACGTCGATCATCAAGCCGCGCCAGGGAAAGCGCGGCTGGTCTTCAATTAAAACTCCCGGCAGGTAGTAACCGTTGCGATCGGCATTCAACAATTGCAGCAGAGTTTCCAGACCGCGAATCGCGCCGACGACGGTTGGCGCTTTCAATATCGCCTGGCGCCGGGTGATATCGATGCGATAACTCTCGTTTTCCGCAACCGAGGGCACGTTCCTGCCTGGTCCATCGCAATGCACGATCAACTGCGTCATCTGATCGTCGACTGCCAGTCCTGGTTCGAGCGTCAGAACGGTGCGCCCCTCGAGACGCTTCATGAAGCGCGCGATCGCTGCTTTGAGACGATCGTCCGAGTGACCACGTGTCGCGACCTTGAACGAAGCATCAACCGTCAACCGCTCCGGATTGAACTTCACCGACGCGGGCACCGGCACCAAATCGATTCTCGGAGTCGGCGCTGGTTGTTGCGCGTTGGCGCCATTTCCGGATATCGCGACACACGTCAACAGGACAAACCATACGAGGGCTTTTTTGATTGTCATTTGTTTCTCACTTCAGCGTGAATTTCTGGGTCAAACCGCCGATCGTCACAACAAACTCGCCTGGTTCCGCAATGGGCTTGTTGTCAGGTCCAATGAACGACAGATCGTCGCGACGCAGTTTAAACGTCAACGTGCGATTCTGTCCCGGCTCGAGGCTGACTTTCGCAAATCGCCGCAGCCGCTTGTTCGGAGGCGAGATCGTCGCAACGAGATCGCTGACGAACACGAGCACCGATTCCTTGCCTGCGCGACGTCCGGTATTCGTGACCGTGACGTTGACCGTTAGCTCCTCATTGCCGCTGATCTCCGATTTACTCAGACGCAGATCGCTGTAACCGTACGTCGTATAACTCAGCCCGTCGCCGAAGGCAAACTGCGGTTTGAAGGCCATGTTACCAAACGCGGTGTTCTCGGTTTCGAACGGTTTGTGATCGTAGTTGATTAGACCATTCGGCGTGCGCGGATAGGTGAAAGGAAGTTTGCCACTCGGATTGAAGTCGCCGAACAACACGTCGGCGATCGCCGTCCCACCTTCGTGGCTCGGGTTGTAAGCCATCAGCACTGCTTTCACGCCGTCGGCGATCTGATTGATGATTCGTGGACGTCCCTCGACCAGCACGAGCACGACTGGCTTGCCCGTGGCGAGGATCGCTTCGGCCAGTTTCAACTGCGGTGCGCCGAGCGTCAGATCGGTGATGTTGCCCGGCGTCTCGCAATACGAACCTTCGCCGAGAGCGAGCACAACGACGTCAGCATTCTGCGCGGCACGGACGGCGGCAGGGATGTCAACCTCTTCATCCTGATCGGTTGGGGTGCTGTTGGATGGACCTGGTTTGCGCGTGATCCTGGTGCCGGGAACGTAGGTGACGTTTGCGGCGCCGATCTTCGCTTCGATTGCGCGTCGGATCGTGTGACGGTCTTTCGGATAGAGCGCTTCTTCCGATCCCTGCCACACGTAAGTCCAGCCATTGTTCATGGAGATGAGCGAATCGGCTGTTGGACCAGTGACGAGCACTTTCGCAGTCTTCGACAACGGGAGAACGTTGTCCGTGTTCTTCAGCAGCGTCAACGACTCGCGCGCTGCGTCCAAACTCACTTGCCGGTATTCGGGCAGCGCAAACTTCGCTTTCAGCGCCGCATCGGCGCCCGGTTTTTCAAACAATCCGAGTTCGAACTTCACGCGCAGAATGCGACGAACAGCTTCGTCGATGCGCGACATCGGAACGGCGCCTTCCTTTGCGAGCGCGAGCAGGTGATCGGCGAAGCTGTAATCAAGCGGCACCATACTCATGTCGATGCCCGCCATCACGGCCATGCGCGTCGCTTCTTTTTCGTTGCCCGCGATGCGCCACATCGTGACGAGCTTCTTGATGTCTTCCCAGTCGGAAACGACGAAGCCGTCGAAGCCAAGCTCCTTGCGAAGAATCGTCGTCAGGATGTGATGATTAACGTGACCGGGGATGCCGTTGATCTCGCCCGAGTTGATCATGATCGTGCGCGCACCTGCTTTGACGGCTGAGTCGAACGCCGGCAGGAAGTACTCGCGGAGGTAGTTTTCGGGAATCCACGCGGGCGTTCGATCGCGTCCTGTTAGTGGAAAGCTGTAGCCCATGTAGTGCTTCAAACTCGCAGCGACCTGCTGTTGCGAAGCGACGTCGGTGCCTTCGAGACCGCGCACGAAAGCCACGCCCATGACACTGGAGAGATACGGATCCTCGCCAAACGTTTCCCAGAAACGAGGCCAGCGCGGGTCGCGTCCGAGATCGAGTACGGGTGAGAAGCTCCAAGGAATTCCGGCAGCGCGCGTTTCGAGGGCGGTGATCTCAGCGGCTCGTTTCATCAGTTCGGGATTGAACGTTGCCGCCATTCCGATCTCTTGCGGAAAGAGCGTTGCTCCCTGGACGTAGTTGGCGCCGTGGATCGAGTCGATGCCGTAGATCACGGGAATTCCCAGTCGCGTTTTCTTGGCGGCGGCCTGGATCTGGTTGATAAAGTCGTGCCAGTGATCGACGGTCAGCGCCTGATCGGCGACGTTCAGGATCGAGCCGACGCCGTATTTGACGATCGCCTTTTCCAGCTTCGCCGGATCGATTTTGGCGTTCTGGTCCTGACCGCTGATGATCATCGCGATCGTGAGCTGCGTCATTTGCCCGACTTTCTCTTCGAGCGTCATACGCTTGAGCAGGTCATCGACCTTTTGGGAGTAATCGGGGAGCCGCGGGCGGCGGACGTTGCGCTGGTAAAACTCGTCGCTATCGACCAGACCGGTTTGGGCGTGAATAGCCATTGGGCTTTGGAGAACGAAGCAGAGTAAAAGACTGACTACCCACAGGGCACGTGCGAAATTTCTCATCTATTTGCTGTCCTCAGGCAGGATTGTTGAAACGCGGGCGTATTTTCTTCTATTTAGCCCGACTTTTCAATGGTCATCAAACAAAGCCTTACAGGAACTTCAGACAGACGGGGACTGGAACCGTTTCCGTTTGGCCGGAGGGCTTCAGACGCCCGGTTTTCGGGTCGATGCGGAAGACGACGACATTATCGGTGCGTTGATTGGCAACGAGCAGAAATCGTCCGGTCGGATCGATGACGAAGTTTCGCGGCCAATTGCCTTCGGTTGAGACGTGTTCGACGAGCGACGGTTTGCCGGTGCGTCCGTCAATGGCGAACACGACGATGCTGTTATGACCGCGGTTTGACCCGTAGAGAAATTTTCCGGAAGGGGAGACGTGAACGTCGGCGCAGTAACTCGTTTCGGTGAAGCCGCTGGGGAGTGTCGAGACTGTGTCGACGAGTTCGAGAGTTCCACTGTTGTACTTCAGCGTAGTCATCGTCGAGTCGAGCTCGTTGATGACGTATGCGTAGCGGCCGTTTGGGTGAAGTGTGAGATGACGTGGTCCAGCGCCGGCTTTCATTGAGAC
>JAICGQ010000254.1 GCA_025923035.1 Pyrinomonadaceae bacterium
CCTCGCTTCGTCAAGCTCCCGGCCCACAAGCTCCAGCCGAGGAGGACGAACGCGCGAATTCCCCATCCCTACTTCCTGTTGGACCAGCTTGATGAGTTGCACAAACTTCGGCACCGTGTCCATGCGCAGCAACGGCAGGAACCAGTTGTAAAGACTCATCGCCTTCTCTCGCTCACCGTTCATCGCGTAATCGAACAGCTCGACGGACTCTTTCGGAAAAGCGTTTACCAGCCCCGCGATCCACCCAACGGCGCCGACGGCGATCGCTTCAACAATCGCATCGTCAACACCGACAAAGATCGCCAACCTGTCGCCGGTGAGCTCGCGGATCCACGTCACACGGCGCACGTCGGTGCTCGACTCCTTCACTGCCTCGAAGTTGGCGTGTTCCGCGGCGAGCTCGCGAATCTGTTCGGGAAGGAAGTCAGTGCCATACGCGACCGGGTTGTTGTAGAGCATGCACGACAGGTTCGTGGCGCGAAATATCGCTTCGACATGCGCTTTCATCTCACGCCAATCGCCCTGGTAAACGTACGGCGGCAACACCATCAAACCGCTGCAACCAAGATCGGCCGCGCGCTTCGACAACTCCACCGCCTCAGCCGTGCTCAACGACGCGATCGCGGCGACGACCGGAACACGATCGCCGACAGCCTCGACGACGGTGGACCAGAGCGACAGTTTCTCGTCAACGCTCAGCGTCGCGCTCTCGCCCAGCGAACCCGGCGTGACGATTCCGGTGCAACCGTTATCGACGAGCCAGTTGCAATGCTTACCAACAAAAGCGTGATCGATGTTCAGACGTTCATCGAAAGGTGTGGTGATCGCGGGCATGACGCCGCGCCAGTTCATGTTTGTCATTTGGTTATCAGACTCTCAACTCTCACAGGCAACACGGGCGGCCGCACTGATTCCGCTTTCCACCCAAACAAAAACTCAACTGCGCTGCCGCAAATTCTTCCCTGACACGGCCCCATTCCGCAACGCGTCTGCAATTTCGCCGTCCGCCACGAATCATGCGCGCGCAGACGATCGAATACAACGTCTTCGCAACGGCAAACAATCGTCTCTGCTGCGGCAAGCGATTTCAGTTCGTCGCGCAACGCGAAAGTGCGATTGAGCAGATCGGCGAAACGCCGGTGCTTCGCGCGCTCCGGAAACAAACGTCGCGCGTCGTCCCGATGTCCGGCGGCAGCGAGTCCGGCGATCTCGCCTTCGATCAGCGACAGTTCAAGACCGCCAATGCCGGTCGTTTCGCCCGCCGCGTAAACGCGCGACACGCTTGTCTGTTGAAAATCGTCAACCTTCACCGCGCCGCTGCGGATCTCGCAACCAAAGAGCTCCGCGAGTTCGAGGTTCGGCACAAGATGAAACCCGCAAGCGAGATAATCGCAGGATACACTCCAACTCTTTCTGCCGCGACGCAGCACGACGGAGCTGAGCCTGTCATCGCCGTATGCAGCCGTAACCCAACAATCCGTCAAATACTTTCCGCCCCGCAAAAACGCGAGTGCCTGTGACAATTTTTCGGGATTGTTAACCAGACCTAAACCGAATCGCGCCAGTTTGTGCTGCGGCGCCTGCTCAGCAACTAACAAAACCTGCGCGCCGTGAGAACGCAGGTAATCGGCAACGGCCAACAACAATGGTCCACTGCCGGCGATAACGATCTTTTTCCGGTCAACCGGCAGTCCATTCTTCACGAGCGCCTGCAATCCCCCCGCGCCGACAACATTCGGCAAAGTCCAACCCGGAAACGGCAGAAACCGTTCCCGCGCGCCCGAGGCCAACACCAGATTCTCAAACATCAGCTCGCGCACGCCGCTTGACGTCTCGGCCAGCAACACACGCTGATCGATCTGCTGAAACACGCGCGCTCCGGCGTGATACTCAATGTCGACGCTGCGCACACGTCCAAGCCAAACCTGCGCCTCACGCGATCGCGGCTCGCGTTGCTCCCCTCGCCAAATCTGCCCACCCGCGTGTGGATTGTCATCAACGACAACGGCGTGCCGGCCTGCGCGTGCTACACGATACGCCGCCGCGAGTCCGGCCGGACCAGCGCCAACAATCAACACGTCGCACTCGTGCGGTCTACTCATCCGTGCGCACGTCCATCCCGTCGTGGCAAACCGTCTGGCAACTGCGGCAATGCGCTTCGCCGTCGATCGTCACGCGACACTCGAAACACAGCCCCATTCCGCACAATGGACCACGCGGCTCGCCCGTGACGGAACGTCGAAACACGCTCGTGCCCGTCTTCATGATCGCAGCCGACACCATGCTGCCCGCGGGCATCGTCACTTCCACGCCATTGATAACGAGCCTGACCGTCTCAGCCATGGGCCGGAACCCTCGATGGAAGGTAAGGCGCAACATCGATCTTCGGCGTGCGATTCACGATCTGATCGACGAGCAATTTCGCAGTTCCCAGCGACGTCGTTATGCCGAGGCCCTCGTGTCCCGTCGCGAGATACAGACGCGGTTGCGCAACCGCCGGTCCGATCAGCGGCAACTTGTCCGGCGTCGCCGCACGAAACCCTGTCCAGGCACGCAATGACGAAAGTTTCCCCAAACCAGGCAGATACTCGATCGCCCGCGACAACATGCGGCTCAAAATTCCCGTCTCGACAGTCGTATCGTTAACTTCGTATTGTCGCGACGATCCGATCAACAACTGCCCCGTCCTTCTCGGTTGAATATTGAATGCGACGGAATCAGCCGTCAGCGAATGCGCACTCTTCAAGTACCCAAGTTCAACCAGTTGATGACGCAAAAACTGCGGATAGCGATCGGTGATCACGAGATGCCCTTTGCGTTTCTTCACATCCACTCCGGCGGTCAACGACGGGGACCAACTCCCCGCCGCATTGACGATAACGCCCGCCGAAATCACAGAACCATCTCGCAATCGAACACCGTCGAGCGTAATCTCCTGGACCGCCTTTCCCACAAAGAGAGCCGCCCCGCGCTGTAAAGCCCGATCGACAAAAAACTGCGCGGCACACGGCGGATAGATCACACTGTCGCCCGCAACACGAAGCCCGCCGACGAGCCCTGCGCGCAAGTTCGGCTCAGCTTCCGCCAACGCACGCGCGTCCAAAACCTCCACCGCCACGCCGCGCTCCGAATAAAACCGCTGCTTACGTTCTACTTCGCCCATCTCTTCTTCATCTGCAGCGACCCAGATCGTTCCGCACGCGTCGTACTCCACCTCGCCCGGCAGTTCTTCTCTCACGTCCTCCCACAGCAGTTGCGAGTAACGCGTCAGTGCAAACTGCGCTTCAGAATCATCCATCACGACGAGATGGCCCATGCCTGCCGCGGTCGCGCCGCCGCCTATCATCTTCGCCTCGACGATCGCGACGCGCAGACCTTCAGCCGAACACTCCGCAGCGCAGGCAGCGCCAACGATGCCGCCGCCGATAACCACTACGTCGTAAACCGGAGCTGTCATCCGCGAATGCCCATGCAGAAGGGGTCGCGCATATCCAGGATCAATTCCGCTTCGGCGGTGATGAACGCCGAACCTTTGATGTGCGGGTGGATCTCGTTATCGATTACAGAAACAGTGCCTTCGAACACGCTGCCGACGATACTTTCCTGCCGCCAGACTTGTCCCTCGGCGAGTTTTCCGTCGGCAAAGAGACAAGCGAGTTTAGCGCTCGTGCCGGTGCCGCACGGAGAACGGTCGTAAGCGCCGCCGGGGCAAAGCACGAAATTCTTACTATCGACGCCGGCGATCTCGGAAGGTCCAAATAATTCGATGTGATCGATCTCCTCCCAGTCTTTGCCGGTGATCCCCGCACTTGCCAACGATTCCCGAACAGCCGAAGCAAAATCCGTCAAGTTTTTGACGTTGTAGAGTGAGAGTTCCAGGCCATGACTCTTCACGAGGAAGAACCAGTTACCGCCCCAGGCAACGTCACCGATCACTGGTCCAAGGCCAATGACGTGAACCGCGACGTCAGCAGCCAAACGATAACTCGGCACGTTCGCGATCTCGACTGCTCCATCTTCATCGAGTCGGGCCGTGACAACACCCACCGGCGTCTCGATGCGATGTGTGCCTGGTCCAATCCGATCGAGGTAAGCAAGCGTCGTGACGAGTCCGATCGTGCCGTGGCCGCACATTCCCAGGTAACCGACGTTGTTGAAAAAAATCACGCCCGCTACGCATGAGGCATCGACGGGATCGCACAACAACGCGCCGACGACAGCGTCCGATCCGCGCGGCTCGTTCACGACCGCTGAACGAAAATCGTCGTGCTCGGCGCGAAAACGCTCCAGCCTGACGGCGAGCGTGTCGTTGCCGAGATCCGGTCCACCGCTGATCACCACACGCGTCGGCTCACCGCCCGTATGCGAGTCGATTACTTTGACGCGTCTTGTATTGGAGTCTGGCATTCAGGTTTTGCAGTACGCCGGATTGTATCTCTATTGCCACAACCATAGAAACCTGTATATAACTACACGGCCCAGAGATCCTTCGGAAACACTCTGCAAACTCTGTATTCCTCGAAAGGCCCGTCAATGCGTAAGTTGCTCCTCGTTCTTATCTGCCTGTTCTGCGGCGGCACGATTTCCCTGAATGCCCAGACCGATCGTCTGGAAGCGCGTGACGCTGAATGGAAAAGCTATGCGCTCCCGCAAACGAACTTTACCCGTCACGTGACGCCTGACAAGGCGGTCGTCTTTCGCGTCCCGGCAGACTGGAAGCAGCAAGGGACCGATCTCACGTTTGTTGGCCCACACGACGCGCAACTTCTGGTCACCGTGGAAAAGGTGCCCGACGGCTATCCTTTGACGGAATACGTCGCATCAACTTTGAAAGCGACTGCAGACGTGATGGCTTCACCCGAATCGATCCTGACACGGCGAACGAAGTTTCAGGATCTGGAAGCGCGCGAGATCTATCTCGAAACGCCGGACGAAAAAGGCAAGATGTTTCGCAGCGCCACGTGGATCACGATCTCTGGCCCACTGGTGGTGAGAGCCAGCCTCGTTGTTGAGCTCGATCACGCAACCGCGATCGAGCCTTTCTTCAAAGCCACCGTTCAGTCGCTGATGTTTGTACCGGCGAACTTTTCACAATTCGAGATGACTCGCACGTCCGCGATGATCGAGCCGGCTCCTGGACCAATACACGAGATCGAGAACATCGTCGCTGGCCTGAACGAACTAAACGCCGATCGCGAAGGCGCGATTAAACGTCTGACGCCGCTGTTTGCGTCGCAACCCGGAGCCGCTGTCGATCTGTTAATAGATCGACGTGCCGTCGTGCGCTCAGCCGCCGCTGAAGCACTCGCGCGCAGCAATGACTCACTCTACGATTTCTTCTGGTATGTACTGCTTGATTCCGATCCATTCATCGCCCAAACCGCCGCCCGGCGTCTCGGATCGGAAACCGACATTGCCAGCCGACTGCTAAATGTATCCTCGTCGAAGCAGGTAACGGAGTTGATTGCTCGTGTTTGGCCCTTCATGACCAAAGAGAACCGCGCCAGGGTCATGCAGGGGCTTTTCACTCAGAAGACGCCGAATCGGGAAGTCCAAACAGCGGCCCTGATACTGCTGCGCATGACGCCGGTCAGCGATTTGAAACTTCCGTTCGCGAGCATCATGACAGCGAACCACGAACCGCTGAAGATCGTCGCGCTCCAGGTAGCGAACGATCGCGGTGAATCGCTTCCGGTTGACGCACTGATGAAGCTGGCGGCTTCCCCGAACGCAAAGATCAAAATACTGGCGGCTGAAAACCTGGGCCAGTCAGCCGCTGTTTCTGACATCCCTCGACTCGAAGCGTTAATCTCCAAGGCCCCCGTCGCCGCAGCCGCCCAAGACAAGGCGGCATTGCAGCGTAAAGCTTTCGACGAAGAGATCAAGTTGTCGATCAGGAAGATTCGCTTCCGCAGCGATCTCGGTCTTGCGAAAACCGTGGAAGAGGGACGGGAAATTATTCGCAAGGCCGCGTCAGAGTCGAGGCTTGACGATTTTGCCTGGCGCTACGACTGCGAAGCGACTGACGCCGGCTGCTCACCTTCGAGCGCCGCCCGCACTCTGCCGTCTGAGTTCAAGATCAAGTCTTTCGCCGAGAACATCTTTCCGCAAAAGGTCACGCAATACACCGCCATTCCGAATCCGGCGCAGGCGGTAGAACGTTTCTACGAAACGTTGCACGGCCTGCAACTCGATTCACCGCGAGCGCAGGCAAGTTTGATCCTTATGATGGGCACGCTTCGAGAAAAGTTCGGTCAGGAGTTGGGTGCTCCTCCCGAAGCAGCGACGTTGATCGACTACACCGGAATCAAATCCGACTCGCCAATCGTGTTTGGCAAGTGGACCGCTGCCGGCGCGCGCGACAGCGTTGGCTACGCGCAGCGCAATGCGATCGTTTTGCGGGTCAAAGATCGAGAGCGATTCGAGCGCTCCGTCGAAAGCTTCCAGCGCCAAACCGGAGCATTCATGTACCTCACCGACTATGTCGGAGTAGGCACACGCCTGGCTGCTGCTGTACCGGCGCTGCTTCCCTTCTCCGCTCAGGCGGTACTCGCCGCCGATCCCGACAAACCTGCCAAGCCTCCGCTCGTGAACTATTCATTTGTCGGGCAAACTGAATGGAACGGAATTCCGATCAAGACGATCGAACATCGCTGGCTGGATTCGGACTGGAACCTCAGTACCGCGTCGACCTACCTCGCCTTTATCGGCGACGTGGCGATTCTGACTCCCAGCATTGCGACGATTCGGGATCTCTTGTCGAATGCGACTGTTGCCGAACAACAACTACTCGCCGGAAACGAAGAGTTTCGCCGCACCGTCACAACCGACGGAGACATCGTTTACTTCAGCAATCTCAAAGCGTTCTTTGCTGCCCCGAACGACAAGAGCTTCGACGAGGTCAAGACGGCGGACGAGACTGGGGCGCTGAAGTTTTCCACCTCCTCGTGGGACAACTCGCATCGGCTCGTTTTCGACGAAAGCGATTGGTCCAAGCCTCTGCTGCCGTTTCATCCCAGGGACTTATCCGCGCCGCGTGAGATTCTGCCGTCCTCGACGCTGGCCTACTTCATGCTGAAACTCGACTTCGCCGCTGCGTGGAGCACATGGCCCAAGAGCATGAATCTCCGCGAGAGTCGTTTCGAGTTCGACGCGGCGTCATGGTCGCTTGATTTCAACAAGGAAGTGTTGCCGGAGCTCGGACCTGAATGCGGCGCCGTTTTGCTCGATCTGCCGAACGTCTATGAGAAAGACTTCCAGGGTGGAAC